>JAJYGJ010000153.1:21960-23938 GCA_021790695.1 Nitrospirota bacterium
GTGGGAAAAGAAAAGTCTTCCTTTTTTAGGAAACCTCTTCCTTTTTTGGGGAAGAATCCTGGAGGGTAAGTTTCTCCCATCTGTACCAGAAGGTCTTATAGCTCATGCCGAGGAGTTTTGCGGCCCTGGCGGCCACCCCGCCGGTCCTGGCCATGGCTTTTTTCAGGAGCTGCTTTTCAAGCTCATCGAAGACAAGGCCCCCCTCCGGAATCTCTATATCGACGCCGGTCTTCGCCTTTTCGCCTCCAAGCTCTCCCTTGATGTCGCCCGGCATTATTGTATCGGTATCGCAGATGAGCACGGCCCTTTCAATGACCGCCTCGAGTTGTCTTACGTTTCCGGGCCAGTGATAGTCCATAAAGGCCCCGAGCACGGATTCGTTCACCTTCTTTATCCTTCTGCCGAACTCCTTGTTGTATTTTTCAAGGAAATAGCCGGTCAGGGAGGGGATGTCCTCTTTCCGCTGCCTGAGGGGCGGCAGCCCTATGGTGACGATGCGAAGCCTGTAGTAAAGGTCTTCCCTGAACCCGCCGTTTTTTATCTCCTTCTGCAAATCCTTGTTGGTGGCGGCGATTATCCTCACATCCACCTTTATGGTTTCGCGTCCTCCAAGCCGCCTGATCTCCTTTTCCTGAAGCACGCGCAGTATCTTGGACTGTATGGCGGGCGGAACGTCGCCTATCTCATCCAGGAAGACGGTGCCGCCGTTTGAGGCCTCGAAGAGCCCCGTCTTCCTGGCGCCTGCGCCGGTAAATGCGCCCGGCTCGTAGCCGAAAAGCTCGCTTTCGAGAAGGGACTCCGGTATGGAGGCGCAGTTGAGCGCCGTAAAGGGTTTTGTGCTCCTGGAGCCGCTGTAATGGATCGCCCTTGCCACAAGCTCCTTGCCCGTGCCGGACTCCCCCAGGATGAGCACCGTCACCGGGCGGTCGTTGACCTTCTTCACAAGGTTTATGACGTCCCTGACCCCCCTGGAATCCCCGATGATACCCTCGACGCCGAACTTGTTGTAAAGCACGCTCTGCAGTTCCCGGTTTTTTCTGAGTATCTCAACCATGTTTGCGGCCCTCTTCACCGTCAGGAGCACTATCTCTTTTTCCAGCGGCTTCGTGAGATAATCGAAGGCGCCTTTCTTCATCGCCTCCACCGCGGTGGAAACGCTCCCGAAGGCGGTCATGATGATGATGGCGGGCACCCCGTTTTCGGATTTCACGCGCTCCATGAGCTCTATGCCGTTCATCCGTTTCATCTTCAGGTCGGTGAGGACCACATCCGGGTTCAGGGATGCGGCCAGTTCAAGCGCCCCCTCCCCGGAATCGGAGGAATGGGCCTCGTAGCCCGCGTCGGAGAGGATGCGCGCAAGGATGTCCCTCTGGAGCGGCTCGTCATCCACAACCAGTATCACGGCCATAGGCCTTCGGCCTCGCTTTTCATGCCGGGAGGCCCTTTGGGCTCCGGTCCCCTTTGACAGGACCAATCGTCCCCGCCCGGGCCAAACGTTCCTCTGCGGGCTCTGTTTGCGCGAGGCACGGAACGGGCAGCTTCAATATCACGCTTGAGCCCCTGCCCTGGACGCTCTCGAAAAATATCTCCCCGCCGTGTTCCTCCATTATGCGTTTTGTCGTCGCAAGGCCGATGCCCAGGCCATCCGCCTTGGTGGTGAAAAAGGGCTCAAAGACCTTTGCCAGGTGCTCCGCGGAGACGCCCTGCCCCGTATCGCTTATGCCAAGCGCCACGCGCCCGTCCTCTCTCCAGGTCTCCAGGGTGAGGCTGCCGCCGGAGGGCATGGCCTGGAACGCGTTCAGCACTATATTGTAGATGCAGGTCTTCATGAAATCCGGGTCTATGAGCACCTCGGGCGTGTAATCGTATCTTCTTATCACCCTGACCCTTTCCGATTCGGCCTTGGCCTTTATGATCCCGGAGACCTCGTCGAAAAGGCTGCCGATGCCCACCCGCTGCATATTGAGCTTGAGCGGCT
>JAJYGJ010000017.1 GCA_021790695.1 Nitrospirota bacterium
GAGAGGCTGGGCATAACGATGGACAAGGTGGCGGTGAACATAGACAGGCTCGGGAACACCTCGGCCGCCTCGATCCCCATAGCCCTGGACGAGTCTGTAAGGTCGGGCAGGGTGAAAAGCGGCGATTACGTCCTGCTGGAGGCCTTCGGAGGAGGGCTCACCTGGGCTTCGGCCCTCCTCAAGTTGTAGAAACTGCCTGAAAATCGCTTCCGGCGATTTCCCCTCTCTTTCGCTTCAGATCAATTTTGAGATAGGTTCCCAGCCCTCTTTATCCCTTTTTGGCCATCTCGTAGAACGGCTTCAATATGTCCACCGGGAGGGGGAATACGATCGTCGAGTTCTTTTCGGTCGCGATCTCCGCCAGGGTCTGAAGGTACCTTAGCTGGAGCGTTATCGGGTTCCTGGACATGATGTCGGCCGCCTCGGAAAGCCTCTGTGAGGCCTGGAATTCTCCTTCCGCGTTGATGACCTTTCCTCTTCTTTCCCTTTCCGCCTCGGCCTGCCTGGCGATGGCGCGCAGCATCTCCTGCGGGATATCCACGTTCTTGACCTCCACGGCCGTCACCTTTATCCCCCATGGTTCCGTCTGGGTGTCTATCACCTTCTGCAGGGCGGCGTTCAGTTCCTCGCGCTTTGCAAGCAGGTCGTCAAGCTGGCTCTGCCCCAGGTTGCTCCGCAGGCTCGTCTGGGCTATCTGGCTCGTGGCGAAATAGAAATCCTCCACGTCCGTTATCGCCTTGATCGGCTCCACCACCCTGAAATAGACTACGGCGGTCACCTTCACCGTGATGTTGTCCTTGGTGATGATGTCCTGGGAGGGCACGTCCATGGTGACCGTCCTTAAGCTCACGCGCACAAGCCTGTCAATTATCGGCCATATGAGGACCACGCCCGGACCTTTTACGGGTATGACCCTTCCCAGCCTGAAGACGACCCCGCGCTCGTACTCCTTCAGTATCTTTATCGCAGCCGAAAGAAAATAAAGGACGAAGATCACGACGGCGATTAACCCGAAGACCGATGTAGTGATCACATTCATTAGACTTCCTCCTCGGTTCTTTTTTGAGCCTTTCTTACCTTGAGCCGGAGCCCTTCCATCTCCAGCACCTCTATCTTTTCCCCTTGCCCGATCTGCTCATCGGACCAGGCCGACCAAAGCTCCCCATGGACACGCACCGTTCCCTGGGTGTGCACCGGCGTGAGGGTTACCCCGATTGCGCCCTTAAGCCCCTCAACACCCGTGACCGGTTTTCTCCTTCTTGCCTTTACCACGAGTCTTACGGTGAAAAAGAAGAAAAGCGCCGTGATGAGCACCGCCGGCACAATGACCGACAGGGAAAGCGTCTGAAAAGGCGCCCCTTTCTCGAAGAGCATCAGGGAGCCCAGTATCATCGAGGCTATGCCGCCCAGGGTAAGCGCCCCGTGCGAGGCCAGCTTCACGTCAAGCACGAACATGATTATGGCGAGAATGATCAAAAGAAGGCCGGCGAAATTCACGGGCAGCATCTGGAAGGAGTAAAACGCCACGATAAGCGATATCGCGCCCATGACGCCCGGCACAATGGCGCCGGGGCTCAATATCTCAAAGAAAATCCCGTAGAAACCGAGCAGCAATAATATATAGGCCACGTCCGGATCGCTGAGCAGGGATAGCACCCTCAGTCTGAGGCTCATCGGGCGCATGATGATCTCCGCGCCCCGGGTCCTTATCACCCTTGGGCCCGCGGCCGTGACGGTCTTCCAGCCGTCCAGTTTTTTCACGAGGGCCGGAAGGTCCGGCGCGATCAGGTTTATCACGCCGTTTTCAAGCGCCTCGGAAGCGGTGGAGGATATGCTTTTTCTTACGGCCTGCTCCGCCCACGCCTGGTTTCTGCCCCTCAGTTCGGCGATGGACCTTATATAGGCCGCCGCGTCGTTTGTCACCTTCTCCTGCATCGTCTTGCCCAGATGCCCGCCGATTTCCACTGGATGGGCCGCGCCTATGTTGGTCTCGGGGGCCATGGCCGCCACGTGCGAGGCAAGCGTTATGAACACCCCCGCGGAGGCCGCCCTTGCCCCGCTGGGGGCCACGTAGGTCACAAAGGGAACGGCGCTCCGGCCGATGGCCTTGATTATCATGCGCATTGACTTATCGAGCCCGCCCGGCGTGTCCAGCTCCAATATGAGCGCCTGGGCGCCCCGTTCATTGGCATACGCGATATTGCCGTCTATATACTGGGCGGCGACGGGATTTATGACGCCGTTATAGACGATCACGATGACTTCATTGTGTTTGTCTTGCGCCCGCGCTTGTGGAAGCAATGAAAAGACAAGACAGACCAGTGCGACAAAGGCCTTTTTCCCCTTCATACGCATTATTGTATATTATTTTTGTTTTATCTTTTATGAAGGTTCAGGTTTACAGATGGGACAGAAGGGTTCCCCCTGGTCCAGGGGGCAAATGTGCTCTCAGCCGTGGCACAGGCATTTCTCCTGCTCTTCCCCGCAAACAGGGCATATGACCGTCTTCGCATCCATGGAAAAATTATAATTTCGCGGCTGCGGAAATTCAAGTGCCGCCCCCCACGGACGAGGGCCTGCATAAGATTTGCGGGGCAGGCATCTGTCTGCCCCGCATTGGTGACGCAGTCCCCGATAATGCGATACGGACCGGACACGCGGTGTTAAAATAAGTAATAACATGAAAGAAGCGATGTTTTATGAGGTTATCGGGGGCGGCGCGGTCCGCTGCCTTCTCTGCGCTCACGGCTGCATCATAGGGGAGGGCAAGAGGGGCATATGCGCGGTCAGGGAAAACAGGGGCGGCAGGCTCTACACGCTTGTTTACGGCAAGCTGGTCGCCATGAACGTCGATCCCATAGAGAAGAAACCCCTTTTCCATTTCCTGCCCGGTTCGCGCACGCTCTCCATAGCGGCCGCGGGATGCAATTTCAGATGCGAGCACTGCCAGAACTACGAGATATCCCAGTTTCCGAGGGAGAGGCCGGACGTGGAAATCCCCGGCGCAAGGACCACTCCCGAGACCATCGTCAGGATGGCGATAGAGAGGGGCTGCCGCAGCATTTCCTATACATATACGGAGCCGACCATCTTCCTGGAGTTCGTCCTCGACTGCGCCCGTCTCGCCCGCGAAAACGGCATTAAAAACGTTTTTGTCAGCAACGGTTTCATGACCGCCGGCAGCGCCGCCGCGGCGGCCGCCTGCCTGGACGCGAACAACATTGACTTGAAAGGCGGCGAGCGTTTCTACAGGGACGTCTGCCACGCCAGGGCGGCCCCCGTGAAGGAAACGATAAGACTCATGAGGGAAAAAGGCGTATGGGTGGAGGTTACCACGCTGCTCATTCCCGGCCTTAACGATTCCCCGGAAACCCTGGGGGAGCTCGCCCGCTTCATCAGTTCGGTTGACCCTTTCATCCCCTGGCACGTCTCCCGGTTTCATCCGGCCTACAAGCTCCTGGACAGGTCTCCCACGCCCACGGCCGTTGTGAGAGCGGCCAGGGAAACAGGATTGGAGGCGGGGCTGAAACACGTCTATGTCGGCAACATCCCGGACGGCACCGGAGAAGACACCTTTTGCCCTTCCTGCGGGGCAAAAATCATTTCGAGGAACGGCTATCTCGTAAGCGGCATGATGCTCGATGAAAATGGCGCGTGTCCCGTCTGCTCCGGCAGTGTTCGTGGCGTTTGGGACTCCGGAGGGGAACAGGGGCCTGATTAGAACCCGTTTACGACGCCGTATGCCTTGAGTTTGAGCCTCTTGCAGCCGGGGAAAAAAGCGATTTTGAGACAGGTTCCAATCTCCCTGAAATAAAATAGACATACTCTGGAGGAAGAATGATGCCCGCGGGGAACCAGGTGGAAACCAATTTTCTGATGTTTTGATGTATAATAGTGCTGCCGGACTTCGGAAGGGCAGCGGGAAAGCCGGCTCCAAGGGAGATCGATGTTCAAGAACGAAAAGGCCATAGGCGAGTTGATCAGGCAGATGAGGAAGTCTTCCGGAATGTCCCAGATGCAGCTTGCGGACAGGATAGGGGTTTCCTACCAGCAGGTGCAGAAGTACGAAAAAGGAATAAACAAGCTGAGCCTTTCGAGGCTGAAGCAGATATCGGGCGCATTGGAAGTGCCCGTAAGCATGTTCCTGGACGAGGAAGAGCCGCTCCGGGTCGGACAGCCGAAGGCGATGCACACCGGACTTTTAAACGATGAGGCCAAACTGCTGATGCTCTACAGAAGGCTGCACAGCAAGAAGCTCAAGCACGGTTTCATAGAGATGCTCGAAGACGTCGTGCGGATTTCAAACGGTAAAAAGGGTTAAGGACCTGTCTCGAAATTGAACAGGCTCTAAAGCTCCCTGGACATCAAAACGGCGTCTTCAAAAGGCTACGTGTAGTAGAATTTCCTCCTGCCGGTTTCGCGGAAACCAAGCTTTTCATAGAGGCCCCTGGCGCCCGTGTTGGAGGCGCGCACTTCCAGGTAGACTATCGTGCATCGCCTGTGCCTGAGCATATCCAGGACCAGTTCCATCAGATGGGTGCCTATTTTTTTCCGGGTGTGCTGCGGATGGACGGTCAGGTTCAGCACGTGCCCCTCGTTAAACCGGTAATTGGCTATTATGTAACCCGCCACCGCCCCGCCCAGCATGGCGACAAGGGCGATTGAGTAGGGGTTATATATCTCGTTTTTAAAAGAGACCGGGGACCACGGTGTGCTGTATGACTTCCTCTCGATGGCGAGTATCTCGTCCAGATGACGGCTGCCCATCTGCTCTATTACGAGTTCCTCGACCTTCATTTCATCTCCGCCTCGGATTTCCTGATATATAAAGGCACAAGCCGCGCCGGGTCGGCAAAACGGTCCTCCGCCGCCATCCTGGCCCCCAGATAGGCCACACAGGCCGCGCCGGGCGTGACCTCCGGAGGCGCGAAGAGGGCCTTTTCCCCAAGTCCGGCGGAAAAGCGCTCCCGGTAAATCCGCGCGCCTTCGCCCAATAGGATGATTTTATCACGTTCCGGCCCGCAGACCCCGGCCGCGGCCCGGATCCATCCCTCGGGCGAAAGGACCGATTCCGGGACCAGCCGGCAAAACCCGTTGCCGCTCCATGCGAAAATGCCCCCGTAAAGTTCGCCCCTTCTCGCGTCCAGAAGCGGGCAGACCGGCGCCGAACTGAAAGGCAGACGCCACGCAAACGCCTCCAGCGTCGGCACGGCCACCACTTTTTTACCCGGGAAGGCATAGGCTATGCCCTTTACAAGGCCGAATCCCACGCGAAGACCCGTGAAAGAGCCGGGGCCGGCGGATATGGCCAGCAGTTCTATCTGCCCTATATCAAGCCCGGTCTGCGTGAGCAGGTAGTCAAGCGCCGGCAGGAGCCGTTCCGAGTACGTGGTCCTCACGTTCAACCTGATTTCGGCAAGCATGGAGCCCTCCGCCCCGGTAATGGCGACCCCGCCCTGCATCGTCGCGGTCTCAACCCCCAGTGTTATCAAGGCCCCTCCCGCTTCAGCCGCCTGCCGATAAGAAATCCCAGGCCCATGCAGAGGGTAGAACTCCCCGCAAGCGCCTGCGGCGTGCCGAAAAACTCCGCCATGGAGCCCATCAACAGGTTGCCGAACGGGGCAAGCCCCAAAAAAACGAGCGTGTATACGCTCATCACCCTGCCCCTCATGGCGTCCGAGCTTCGAAGCTGTATCGAACTGTTGGCAAGGGCCGTGAAACTTACGAGTCCCCAGCCGGCCATGACCAGGAAGAAGGCGGAAAGATAAAAATTTCTCGAAAAAGAAAACAGCAGGAGCGCCGCGGGAAACATGACGGAACTTGCCCGCATGAGCGGTATTGCCGGGCGCGGCACGCTTCTGATTGCCAGGGCGAGGGCCGCCACAAACGCGCCCAAGCCGGCCGAGCCCATGAGAAAACCGAATCCCCGGGGCCCTGAATGGAGCACTTTGGCGGCAAAGACCGGCAAAAGGGTGGCAAAGGGAATGGCAAGAAGGCTGAAAAGTCCCATCATGGAGAGCGTGGCCCGTATGGAGGGCTCTTTTCCGACAAACCGCATGCCTTCCGAGATCTCCTTCAGCAGGTCTTTTTTCGGCGGCCGTCCGTCCGCATTCCGCCGGGCGTCGATCCCGGAGAGGGCCAGGATGACCGCCAGGAAACTGAGGGCGTTGAGATAGAAGCATGCGGGCAGCCCCATCAATGCTATGATCAGTCCGGCGATCACCGGCCCCGATATGCGCGCCCCGTTAAAGGCCACGGAATTGAGCGCCACCGCGCTCTGAAGGTTTTCCCTCTTTACAAGCTCCGCATAGAAGGACTGCCTCGCCGGGACGTCGAAGGCGTTTATCATGCCGAAGAGGAAGACAAAGAGGATGATTTCCCATATCCTGATTATCCCCAACTGCGTCAGGACGCCTATCGAGACGGCCGGCACCGTTGAGAGGGCCTGCGTCAGCATAAGGAGGTTTCTCTTCCTGAACCTGTCCGCAACCGCGCCGCCCAGAAGTGAAAAGAGCAGGACCGGCAGCGCCGCCGCGGCCGACACGATGCCCAGATAGAGGGGAGACCTCGTGAGCGAATAGACGAGCCATGCCTGGGCCGTCGCATGCATCCAGGTGCCCGAAAAGGAGACCGCCTGCCCCGTCCAGAGGAGCCTGAAATCCCTGCTGCGAAAGGCCGGAAAATATCGGGTTCGGAAGGCCATAAAATCAATTTTACCTGAAAACCGGGGACGTCTGCCTGTTGCGGTAGCGGGCCCTGATGTGGCAAACTATCTCAGAGTTGGGGAGAGGTTGCGGGATCTGCCCGTTCGGGCGAATTTGGGCGCAATAAAAAGGCGCATTAATAAGAGCGATAAGGATAAACTGATGCCCAGGAAGTCTATTTTGTTTCTGTCCGTGCTTGCCTGCATCTTTCTGCTGGCTCCGGCGCGCGCGTTTTCCAGCACGTTCCTGCTTGATCGCGTGGTCGCGGTTGTGAACGCGCAGGCCATCACGCTGGGTGAGATATACCGCGCCATGCGGTTCGATTACGCCCCGGAACTGCAATCGCTCTCCGGCGATCAGAAAAGGCTGTTTCTGAAAGGCAAGGAAGCCCCCTATCTGGATAAGATGATAGACATGGCCCTTCAGGTCCAGGAGGCGCAGAGGCAGCACATGAAGGTGAGCGACCAGGAAATCGACCAGGCGATCGACAGCATAAAACAGAAATACAAGATGGACGACAAGACGTTCTCCAGCGCCCTGAAATCCGAAGGCCTGACGATGGATGAGTACAGGCAGCGGCTGTCGCGGCAGATGCTTGTGAGCGAGGTTGTCACGAGGGAAGTAAGGGACGAACTTCACGTTGGCAGTTCGCAGGTGGAGGCCTACATGAAGAAAAACGGCCTGTGGACGGATAATCATAGCGTTTTCCTCAAACTCGACCAGGTATTTTTCCGTATGCCCGAAGACCCGTCCCGGAAGGCCGGGATTGAAAAAACGGCCTATGAGGCCCTCAAAAAGATACGCTCCGGCGCGGATTTCATGTCGGTGGCGCGGGTATACTCTCAGGCCGAACCTGATGTCGGCATTGTCAAGCGCGATATGCTCTCCGGTGCCATGCGTTCGGTCCTGGCCGGGATGAAGCCGGGAGACGTGAGCAAACCCTTCTGGACGGACCAGGGGCTCTACATATTGAAACTCGAAGACAGGGTTTCCTCCGCCCAACCAGGGGAAAAAGGCGTCGAAGAGAAGGTCAAAAAACAGCTCTTGGAGGCCGCCTTCCAAAAGGCCTACGAATCCTGGCTGAGGCGGCTCAAGGAAAATGCCTACGTCCAGGTAAGACTTTAGCCGGGCTGCTGAAAAAGAAAAAGTATTTTATGGGATGCAAAATGCGTCTGGCCGTCATTCCCGCGAAGGCGGGGATCCAATTTTTTCAGTGGCTTATATTTAACGTGGATTCCCCGCCCGGTTTTATCCTTAACAAAATAAAATTCTGGCCGGGGAATGACGAATTCAGGACTTTTTCAGCAGCCTGCTATATTAGAACCTTGCCGAACTAAAAAGGGAGGGGGGCCGCAAGCAGTTCCGCGGCCCCCTCCCTTTTAAATCTCTTTTACTCCATCCTTTTAAATCTTTTTTACTTCATGACGTTATGACATTTAATGCAGTTCTTGGGATCCTTGGCGGAAAATGCCTTCGATCCGTTATGGCAGGCGCCGCAATACTTACCCGCATAGATTTTCTTCATGTTGATCTTCACGCCCGTGGCGGCCGGCATGAACGGGAACAGCGACGGGTGGCAAGCGGAGCATTTGAGGCCGGCCTTGGCATGCACCGCGCCGCTGAAAGTCACCGGGCCAAGCTTGCCGTCCTTGAAAGTCAGGTTCATGCCGGAGGGCACCGCAAAGGCCGTGCCGGCAACAAAAAGGATGCTGCACACCAGGAGCAGAATCGCTGAAAAACGCTTCATTTCTTTCACCTCCCTTCGTTTAAGTTTCAGATAATTTATTAGATTCGCGGCATTATTGTCAAGACAAAATCCCCCGCCTGTCGTCAAACCAATCTTCCCGTTTTCAAACCAGGCCGAGAATGATCTGCCTCTCCTCCATGTCCACCCTCTCTATCCTGGCCATGACCGTATCGCCCGTGCTGAATCTCTTTCCCGTGTGCTTTCCGGTAAGGGACAGGTTTTTTTCGTTGAAGACGTAAAAATCGTCCGTAATAAGCGAGACATGTATGAAACTGTCCACATAAAAATCCTCGAACCGGACCCTGAGGCCGTAACTCGTGACCTCGATGATCCTGACGGGCATCTCTTCTCCGAGCCGTTCTTTCATGAACCAGACCTTCATGGCGCCAAGGACCTCCCGCTCGGCGTCATTGGCGTTTCTCTCCATCCGGGAGGAGCCGAATGCGATCTCGGGCAGGAGTTCGCCCAATTCCCCGATGGATTCCATGGGCTCGATGGATTTCCTGGATTTCATCTTTGGGGCGGCAGGCGGGATATTCGCGCCGGCCTTCTTCCTGCCGTGTTGCAGGGCCTGCTTGAGTATCCTGTGGACGACGAGGTCGGGATACCTCCTTATCGGGGAAGTGAAATGCGTATAGCTCTCCGAGGCGAGGCCGAAATGGCCCGCGTTCACGGTGCTGTAGCGGGCCTGCTTCAGGCTCCTCAGGACGGTGAAGTTTACGATTTCCTCTTCCGGCCTGCCCCTCGCGGCGGCCAGGACCTCCTGCAGGGTCCCGCCCCTGATGCCGAGCAGGCCCTTTGCGAAGCGGAGCACCTCTTCCATCTTCACGGCGTCGGGCCGTTCGTGAATCCGGTAGATCGACGGCGCGCCCAGGTCTTCAAGGTATTCGGCCACGGCCTCGTTGGCGCTTATCATGAACTCCTCTATGATGATATGGGCGATGTTGCGCTCCGATTTCACAATCGCTCCGGGGCTCCCCTGGATATCCAGAAGCACCTCCGGTTCCGGCAGGTCGAAATCCAGGCTCCCGCTGTCAAGCCTCCTTGCGCGCACCTGGGAGGCCAGCTCCGACATCAGCTCGAAATCCCGGACAAAACGGTCGTAGCGCGTCATCAGTTCGGGGTCTTCCCCGGCGAGTATCCCGGCGACGGCCGTGTATGTCATGCGTTCATCGCTTTTTATGATGCTTGGATAGAAAGTGTTTTTGAAGCGTTTGCCGAACCTGTCGAAATCCATCTGGACCGTAAAGGCGCGGCGGTTTTCCCCCGGCAGCAGGCTGCACAGGTTTTCGGAAAGCTCCCTGGGCAGCATCGGGACGACGCGGTCCGGGAAATAAACGCTCGTGGCGCGTTTTCTTGCCTCGATGTCTATGGCGCTTTCCCAGGGCACATAGTGGCTTACGTCCGCGATGTGCACCCACAGTCTGTAGCCTGTATCGGTGAGCCTGATGCTCACCGCGTCGTCGAAGTCCCTGGCCCGCTCGCCGTCTATCGTGACCGTCGGCAGCCGGGTCAGGTCTTTCCTCGCGCCTCCGCCTTCCTCTTCGGCCGGCATCCCGGCATGGATCTTTCTGGCCTCTTCAGCGACCAGTCTCGGAAACCGCGCCGGCAGGCCATACTCCTCCATTATGGCCTCTACCTCGTCCCTGGCTTTTTCGGGGGCCGCGAGGACCTTTATCACCTTTCCCTCTGGAGGCCTTTTGTCCGAGGGAAGGTCCGTGATCTCCACTATCACGCTCTGGCCGTTTTTGAGCCTCGCCGAATCCTCCGGGGCGATGTAGATATCGGACCGGAAGGCCTTGCCCCTGGGTTTTACGAAGCAGGACGTCCTCGATTTTTCAACCCTGCCCGCGACCCTCCGCTGGGCCCGTTCGAGTATCCTGATTATCCGCCCCTTGCGCCCGCCTTCCGCTTCCGGCCTGGCTATCACCCTGTCATTGTCCCTGGCGCCCATCAAGGCATAGGGCGGTATGAAGAGGTCCCTTTGCCCAGGCAGGTCGGAGATGACGAACCCGAAGTCCGCATGCGCCTCGAAATAGCCTCGCACAAGGTTGATCTCCTCGGAGGGCGCATAAAGCCCCTTTCGAGTGAGCACAAGCTCCCCCGTGTCGAGCATCTCCGCCAGGAGCCTTTTGAGCATGCGCGCCTCCTGCCTGTTTGCGCCAAGGGCGGCGGAAAGCTCCCTGAAACTCTGCGGTCTCGGTCTTCGGCTGAAATATGAAAGGATGTCCTTTTTTTCCATTTATTGAAGGCCGCCCGATTTTATCCTTGATAAAATAAGATTCCGGCCGTGAAGGCCCGCGGGACCTTGAAGGTCTTCATGGCCTCTCATATCGAGAGAAGCCCTTCGGACAATATCCTCACGTGGCGCATCTCCTCCCGGATGATCTCGTCTATCCGCCCCTTGCCGAATTCGGCGGGCACAAGCTCCTTTATCCCCGAATAAAACACGATGGAGTCCTTTTCAAGCCCGATGGCCTTTTCAAGGATGTCCCGCATGCTCATCTTCTCCACGAGGTCCGCCGGGTTCTCTCTCGCATCAAATATCTTTCCGGCCGTCAGGGCCCTCAGATAGAGCACCGCCTCGTTTTCCTGCTCAAAACCATCCGCCCAGGGCTGACCTGAAAGCTCGTTTTTCATAGCGGAGAATATCGCGATATGGTCCCGTTCCATCCGGGCAAGCTGCAGGAGCATGTCCTTCAGGCCCCCATCAGCCGCGGCGGCGGCCGCCTTATCATAAAACCTGCTTCCGTTTCGCTCCACCTGCTCCGCCATCTCGAAGACCTCTAACGCATTGAAAAAATCGGCCATGATACCTCCTCGTTCTTTTTTTTATTTTTCCGGGGACCTTTTGTTCAGGCACCTGAAAAGAAACTCCATGAGCGCCTTGTCGTTTTTTATTCCGGGCCTGGTCAGGGTGAAATCGTATCTAACCGGGTCCTCCGGGCGGATTTCGGCAAAGGCCCGGGTGATTTCCAGGGCCGTCCGCATGTCGGCCTGCCTCCTGGCCGTGAGCCCAAGCTCAAGGGAGAGCCTGTGCAAATGGGTGTCCAGGGGGACGATGAGCCCGGCGGGGGAGACCCTGTCCCAGCCCCCCGGATCGACCTCGTCACGTCTGACCATCCAGCGCAGATAGAGGAGCAACCTCTTGCAGGCGCTGCCTTTTTCGGGCCGGGGCAGGAGGTTCGATGGGGACCCCGCCCCGTCAGGCTGGAGCGCGGAAACAAAACGGCCAAGCGCGGGCAGCACGTTTCCGCCGCCTTCCTCGTAGCCGGAGAGAAAGCATTCCTCAAGGGACCCCCATTTCCGGAGGGCCGCTCTCATATTCCCAAAAAGAGAGACAAGGTCCATGCCGGTCGCAAACCTGTGCCTGAAGCCGCCAAAGAGCCTTCGAAGAGCGCGGGGGTCTTTGGCGCCCTCGATAAAATCGCGGGGCGGGCCCATCGTTTCGAGGACCCAGCCGGCCTTGGCCAGTATCTGGTCCACCCGTCCGTATGCGAGCGAGGAGGCCACAAGGGCCGCGATCTCGCGGTCTTTTACGTCAGGGTACGCATACAAGAACTCCAGGGGATCGGGGTGAACATACCGCCGCCTGTTATATTTCAGATAAAAATGCTCAAGACCCCCCGGGCTCCATCGGCACCAGAGCCCTCCGCGCTCTTTCCCGGTCAGTTGCAGGTTTTCAGGCATGGGATTAAGTATAGCAAAGGCCGGCGTCGTTAGAAATACGGTTTTGCCTGATCGGCCCCTTCTACTCGTACCGAAGGGCGTCTATCGGGTTTAAAAGCGATGCCTTGTAGGCGGGGTAAAAGCCGAAAAATATGCCAACGGCCCCTGAAAAGCAGGATGCAAGCAGGATGGAAAAGGACGAGACGGAAGTGGGCCATCCGGCAATCTTCGAAAGCACCACCGAGCCGCCGATGCCGAGAGCGATGCCGGCCCCTCCGCCTATCAGGGACATGATGAACGCCTCCATCAAAAACTGGACCCTTATGTCCCAGGTCTTTGCGCCTATGGCCATCCTTATGCCTATCTCCCTCGTCCTCTCGGTGATGGAGACGAGCATGATATTCATGATCCCTATGCCCCCGACCAGGAGCGAGACGGAGGCGATGGCCCCCAGCAGGAGCGTCATTATCCTTGTGGACTGCTCGGCCGTCTGCATAAGCTGGGTAAGGTTTCTCACCGTGAAATCATCATCCTGCCTGGGGCCTATGTGGTGCCTCTGCCTGAGAATGTCCGTTATCTGGGTTTGCGCCTCGTCAAGTTGGCCCGTGCTTTTGCCCTTGACCATTATGATCCTCACCATTCCGGGGAAGGCCGTCCCGAAGAGCTTTCTCTGCGCGGTCGTAAGCGGGATGTAGATGGTGTCGTCCTGGTCCTGCCCCATGACGGACTGGCCCTTGACACCAAGGACCCCGATTACCGTAAAGGGCAGGTTTTTAATCTTTACGATCTTGCCGACGGGGTCTTCGTCGCCGAAGAGGTTGTCCACCACGGTCTGGCCAAGGAGGCAGACTTTTGTCGCGTTTTTGACGTCCGCGCCGGTAAAGGGTCTGCCCCCTGAGAGCGTCCAGCCCCGGACATAGAGCATCGCGGGCGTTGTGCCGGTAACGACGGTGGACCAGTTCTGGCGGCCATTTACGACCTGTGCCGCGCCGCTCAGGACCGGGGCAACGGCATCTACGGCGGGCGCCTCATCGGCAATCGCCCGGGCATCCCCCGAGGTAAGCGTCGGCTGCGTTCCGGCCCCCATCCTCAGGCCCCCGCTCGTCGTGCTCCCCGGAAGGATAATGAGAAGATTGCTGCCCATGCTCGATATCTGCTCCGTTATCCGCCTGGTGGCCCCCGATCCCACCGCGAGCATCGCTATGACGGCGGAGACCCCTATTATGATCCCGAGCATCGTAAGGGCGGAGCGCATCTTGTTGACCTTCAGCGCCCGGAGCGCAAGCCTTGCCGTCCATGGGATGTTAACCATGTCTTTGCGCCGCTTCCTCATCCTTTATGATGCGTCCGTCCATGAACCTTACCCACCGGCGGCTGAAGGCGGCGATGTCCGGCTCGTGGGTGACAAGGATTATCGTAATGGCCGAATCCGCGTTCAACCGGACGAAAAGGCCCATTATCTCCTGGCTTGTCCTGGTGTCCAGGTTGCCGGTCGGCTCGTCCGCGAGTATTATCGGCGCATCGTTTACAAGCGCCCTCGCGATTGCCACCCGCTGCTGCTGGCCGCCGGAGAGCTGGTTCGGGAAGTGCGATTGCCTCCCCGCGAGCCCGACCATTTCCAGGGCCTTTAACGCGCGCTCCTTCCTTTCGTTGGCGGCCACGCCCTTGTAAAACATCGGAAGCTCCACGTTTTCGAGGGCTGAAGTCCTGGGAAGCAGGTTGAAACCCTGAAACACAAAGCCGATCTTCCGGTTTCTTATCTCCGCGAGCCGGTCCCGGTCCATGCCTGAGACGTCCGTGCCGTCAAGGAGGTATTTCCCCCCGGTCGGCTTGTCCAGACAGCCCAGGATGTTCATGAAAGTTGACTTCCCCGAACCCGAAGGGCCCATGATGGAAACGAACTCTCCTTTTTCAATCGTCAGGGAGACATCCATCAGGGCACTTACCTCGACGTCCCCCAGGGAGTAGGTTTTGCTTATATCCCGCGCCTCTATGAAGGCCATTTTGAAAAACCCGGTCCGTCTGTAAGAAACTCGTCCGTTTTATAAAAACATGGGGCCGTGACGCTGCGTCGGCGCCCCATGGCCCGGTTTGCCCAAAGACCCTACTATGACCTTGTCGCCGGGGGCCAGGCCGCCGGAGACGACCTCGGTATAATTGCCGTCCGTAAGCCCCGGTTCAATCGTCACGCGCCTTGGCTTTCCCTTCTCCAGCACCCATACCCCGGGGCCATACCCTCTGACTTTTTTCGCGCCCGCCCGAGGGTTTTCCGGGAGGCGGAAAATGAGGGCGGTGTTCGGCACTTTAAGCACATCGCGCTTTATGGCAGTTATCACCGTGACGTTTGCCGTCATTCCGGGCAGCAGCCTTAAATCCGTGTTGTCCACCACGATAACGACATCGTATGTGACCACGTTTTGCACGATCGTCGGGTTTATCCTCACCTGCGAGACCTTGCCCTTGAAGATAATATCAGGGTAGGCATCGACAGTGAATTGAACGTCCTGGCCGTTCTTTACGCTGCCGATGTCCGCCTCGTCCACGCTCGTGTCTATCTGCATCTTTCTCAAGTCCTGCGCGACCGAAAAGAGGGTGGGGGTCTGAAAGCTCGCCGCCACGGTCTGGCCGACATCGACATTCCTTGCCACGACGGTGCCGTTGACCGGCGACACTATCCTGGTGTATTGCAGGTTTGTACGGGCGAATTTCATTGCGGCCTCCGTCTGTGAGACCTGTCCCCTGGCCGCTTCCACCGCGGCATCCGCCGTCAGATAGCTGGTTTGGGCGGTATCAAAATCGCTCTGGGCGATCAGGTTTTCGGCAAGAAGCCTTTTATTCCGGAGCATCGTCCTTTTGGCGTCCACTTCCGTGGAGACGGCCTTGTCCAGGTTTCCCTTTGCCGAAAGATAATTTGCCTTCGCCTCGTTCAGTTGGGCCTCGAACGTTGTCGGGTCTATGAGGGCCAGCAGTTGCCCCTTCCTGACAACCGAATTGAAATCGGCGTATATCTTCTCTATCCTGCCGGAGACCTGCGTGCCCACCAGCACTGTCGTCACGGGGTTTACCGTGCCGGTTGCCGTGACGCTGGATATGATCCCGCCCCTGGTGACGGCAACAGTCCTGAACAAGGGCCCGGCGTGTTTTTTTCCGATTACGATCGTTGCCAGCGCCGCAAGGGCCAGCGCCGAGACAATCAAAACGCCCGCCAGTTTTTTCCCGCCCGTCATGGTTTTTTACTTAATCCCCATCGCGTTTTCCAGGTCGGCCTGGGCTGTCTTGAAGCTGTAAAGCGCGCTTATGTAGGCCGTCTGCGCATTGCTGAAGGTGGTCAGTGCGTCGGTTACCTCGATGTTGCTGCCGACCCCGGCGGCATACCTGCCGTTTGCGAGGTCGAGGTTTTCCTGCGCCTGCCGGAGGCCCACTTGAGCCGTGGCGATGCTGCTTTCCGCCTGTTTCAGATTGAGATACGCCTGCCTGTTCTGGAGATATATCTGCTGCCTTAAGGTCTCCTCGTTGTCCTTTGCGACGTTCAGGTTCGCGTTTGCCTCATCGACCTGTTTTTTTGTGAGAAAGCCGCTGAATATCGGCACTGTCAGCGTGGCCCCCGCGTTCCAGCCGTGATCGAGGGGAAGCCTGTCGCCGCTCCAGGTGTACCCGGCGCTGCCCGATATGTCGGGATAGTAGCCGGTCCCGGCCAGTCTCAGGGACTGCTCCGAGGATTTAACCCTGGCCGCGGCCGCCTTGAGGTCCGGCCTGTTTGCGTATGCCTTTTTGAGCGCCTCCTCGAATGTAACGGGATAGGGCGCGTACGCCAGGGTGTTGACGATCCGGAAAGGAGGCGCATCCGGAACGCCCATGGCGTTATTGAGGTTCTGCCAGGCTATCTGGACGGCGTTTTGGGCCTTTATGAGGCTGAGCTGGGCGTTGCTCAAGGTCGCCTCGGCATTTATCACGTCTATCTTGGGCGCGGTGCCCACCTCAAAAAACCCCTGGGCCTGCTTCAGGTGCGCCTGGGCCTGGCTCACCACTTTCATGGCCGCGTCCAGGCTGCTTTGGGCATCGAGTACGCCGTAGTAGGCCGTCTTCACAGTGAGGACAATCCCCAGCGAGACGTTTTCAAAATCCCGCCTGGAGGCCCTGCTGTTAAAAGCCGCCACACCCACCTGGCTGGCGGTCTTGCCGAAATCATATATGTTCTGGGTGACGGAGGGTCCGGTCTGGAAATTATCCTGGGTTGTAGTGAGACGTCCCCGGGTAAGGCCGCTTTGGGTCGTGGAAGAAAAACTCCCGCTTGCGAAACCCGCTGTGCTTGTGGAAAAATGCGTGTAATCGGTCTGCCAGCCGACCTGCGGGTAATAGGCGGCCTCCGCCTCGCCTATCCTGCTTTGGGCGGCAAGGGCGGTGCTCCCGGCGGCGGCCACCTGGGGGTTTATCCTCAGGGCTATGCGGATGCAATCGTCGAGCGTCAGCAGGGAGCCTTTGCCTATGGGGGGCTGGGCGAAGGAAGCGGGCGCCCCGGCCAGCAAGAGCACGCTCACCAGAAAAAAAGCGCCGAGCGCCGTAAAGCGCCGCTTCGGACCGCGAAAACTCTTGATGCGAGGAATTTTTATTTTCATAAGTTTATTTTCATAATCCTTTCGCCTGGCCCCGTGGCGGAAACCGCCCCACGCGGCACATGATCATGTCATTTATAATACAATATGCCTTTTGAAAACTGTGTTAAGAGGATGTAAAAAAAGGGAAAATTTTGTAAAGAGCGTAAAGGGCCCTTTACAATTCTTTACAAACTCCGGTCCCGCCGTTCAGGTAAAATAAAAAAGAGAGGGATATTCCATGGAACGCATACTTGTTATCGACGATGACATGGAACTCTGCGAACTTCTGAAGGATTATTTGAGGCCGGAGGGGTTCGAGGTGGAGGCGGTCCACGACGGACGTCAGGCCGTGGAGAGGGCCCTCTCGGAAGAGCATGCCCTTACGGTGCTGGACGTCATGCTGCCCGGCGCAAGCGGCTTTGAAGTCCTGCGCCGCATCCGGGAGGGCGGCTGCCGGATTCCGGTCCTGATGCTGACCGCGCGCGGCGATGAAGTGGACCGCATCGTCGGGCTCGAAATGGGCGCCGATGACTACCTGCCGAAACCCTTCAATCCCCGTGAACTGGTTGCAAGAATCCGCGCCGTCAAACGGCGCGCCGTTTTTACCCGTCTTGCCGGACAATTTGATTCAAGGGCCGATTCAGGGGCGGATGCCGGCCGTCCGCTCCGGATTGCCGTCGGAGACATAGAGCTTGACGCCGGGGCGAGGACGGCAAGGCTTGCGGGCAAGACCCTGGAGTTGACGGCGGTCGAATTCAATCTCCTGGAGGAGTTGCTTCAAAACGCGGGCCGGCTCGTAAGCAGGGAGGGGTTATCCAACAGGGTACTGGGCCACGGCGTTTCGCCCTATGATCGCAGCATCGATGTCCATATCAGCAACCTCAGGAAAAAGCTCGGGCCCGGGCAAGGCGGGTCCCCGCGAATAAAAACAGTCCGGGGTACGGGTTATATATACGCGCTCCGGACGGAAACGTCCGGGGAGTAAAAAATAACCGGGATTTCCTTTATCAGGTGCGGAGCCTTTTTTTAAAGATATTCCTCTGGTTCTGGCTCGCCATGGCCCTGTCCGGCGCTACATTGGTCATTATGACCCACGCGGTGCAGATAGGGCCGATAGCCCGGCAGCACCGCCGTATCGAACACGAATGGGACCGCGTTTTAAGGCAGACCCTCTCCGTTTACGGCCAGGCGGCGATAGAGTCCTACGGACAGGGCGGACTGCCTGCTCTCCGAAGGTTCACCGGAAGACTGGATAAATCCACCGGCGTCCGCCTTTCTCTCTTCGAGGACGGCAATTTATTGTCCGGCGGAGCGGAAAGGGGCGCTTACGGGGCGGGTCCGTCTCCCGACATAAGAAAACTCGTGGCTATGGTCCTCAACGGAAAAAGCGGAAATGCCAGTTTGATTGAAGGCAAAGGCTATCTGCTTGTCCTGCGGCTGGGCGGTCCGGGGCGGCATGTCTATGAGGTTGCCGGCCGGTGGCCGCAAACCCCTTTCCGCTTCGGACCGCCGGGCTCGTTCGGTTTCCACCTGCTCGTATCGTTTATTATCGGCGGCATTGTCAGTTACGGGCTGGCCTGGCGCCTGACCGCCCCCGTTGGCCGCCTCCGGGAGGCGACGCATCAGCTTGCGGCCGGTAATCTCAAGGCAAGGGCCGGCGCGGAACTTGGCGCGAGAAATGATGAAATCGGCGCCCTTGCCAGGGACTTTGACGGCATGGCCGGGCGGATAGAGTCCCTGGTCGCCGCGCAGCAGCGTCTCATTCGGGACATATCGCACGAACTTCGCTCCCCGCTTGCCCGCCTGCGGGTGGCCCTGGAACTGGCAAGGCAAAAAAACCTGCCGGATGAGGCCGCAGGCCCCCTGGACAGGATAGAGCGCGAGGCCGAAAGGCTCAATGATCTCATTGCCGAGCTGGTCACGCTGACCCTTCTTGAGAGCGGGGCGGAGCGGCTGGAAAGAAGCGTTGTCGATCTGCCGGCCCTTGTGCGGGAAGTGGCCGCCGATGCCGATTTCGAGGCCCGGGGAGGCATGAAGCGCGCCTTGAAAGTCCTTGTAAACGGGGAGGGCCCGATTGGCTCGATCCGCGGCTCCGAAGAAATGCTCAGGCGCGCGGTCGAAAACGTGGTAAGAAACGCCCTGCGCTATACGCCCGAGGGCGGCCAGGTTGAAATCGCCCTGGAGCGGACCCGGAAAGACGGCCGGCCCCATTTCATTATCAGTGTCCGCGACCATGGGCCGGGCGTGCCCGAAGGGGCGCTCAAGGAGATTTTTCGCCCCTTTTACCGCGTGACGGACGCCAGGGAAAGGTTGACCGGGGGCGCCGGAATCGGCCTTGCCATAACCGAAAGGGCCGTCCATCTGCACGGCGGACAGGTGACGGCCCGCAATGCGGACGGGGGCGGCCTCCTCGTGGAGATAGACCTGCCGGAAGATAGTTGAACCTGTCCCGGGATCATTTTTAAAATGGATGCCCGATTGACCCCGCCGCTGGCGGGGCGGGCATGACGTCTCTTTTACCGCGGTTTAGAGCCTTCTTCGTCATTCCCGCGAAGGCGGGAATCCAGTTTTCCGGGCCTTTTATAAAATTCAACGATTTTGAGACAGGTTCCAATCTTGAAAATCTCGGATAATGTCTCACCTTGATTAAACGGCATCAGCGAAAATAAGCGCCATCGATCGGCGGAATTGATCAAACTGAGATATTACAAATTCTCCGCCGTCTTGAAAACTCCCGCGTAGCTGATAGACTTTCAGAAAACAGGGAGAACCTACATGCCGATCCGCATCACGAGTCTGAACGAGGAAGTCGTGGACGTCGTCCTCAGGACGGGCCAGAGGCTTCTGGTGCGGCCCATAAGGAGCGACGACAAAAAGAGGCTCGAAGAGTTCTTCTACCGCCTGAGCGAGTGGAGCCGGTATCTCCGTTTCGGCTATGCGAAAAAACAGATAACCGACGCGGAGTTGACCTATTACACGGAAGTCGAGTGGCCGCGCGCGGTAGCCTATATCGCCACGATGGGCGAGCGCGAGCACGAGCGCATAGTGGCCGTGGGCAGATGGTTCATGATGGCCGGCGGAAAAACGGCGGAAATCGCCTTTGCGGTGGAGGACAATATACAGGTACGGGGGATAGGGACCGCTCTTCTGGAGCAGCTTGCCTCCGCCGCGACCCGTTACAGGGTGAGCAGGTTCGTGGCCCGGGTGATCCCCGAAAACACGCGGATGATAGAGGTGCTGGAGGAAAGCGGTTTTAAGTTCCAGAAAGTCTTCGACGAGGGGACTTACGAGTACACTATCGATTTGAGCGAGCAGGAGGAGTTCGCAAAGAGACAGGCCTATCGTGAGCATGTGGCGCGGTCGGCGGGGGTGGCAAAGGTGCTCTACCCGGGCACGGTGGCCGTCGTCGGGGCGTCGAGGAACCCCGAGAGCGTGGGGGGCGCCATATTCAGGAACCTGCTGGCGAACGGCTTCAGGGGAGTGGCATTCCCCGTAAACCCCAATGCGATATCGGTGGCGGGCGTGCTTGCGTACCCGTCCGTTTTGAATGTCCCCGGGGACATCGACCTGGCGGTGATCGCCGTCCCGGCCCCGCTGGTCCTCGATGTCGTCGAGGAGTGCGGCCAGAGGGGCATAGGGGGCCTTGTGATCATTTCCGCCGGTTTCAGCGAGGCCGGAGGCGAGGGCAAGGAGAGGCAAAGAAGGCTGCTTGAAAAAGTCCTCTCCTACGGTATGAGGGTGATAGGGCCAAACTGCCTGGGCATTCTCAACTGCAACCCGGAGGTCAGCCTGAACGCGACTTTCTCTCCGACCGCGCCCCCCTGCGGAAAGATAAGCATAGGTTCGCAAAGCGGCGCCCTGGGGCTGGCCCTTCTCGATTACGCCAGGAGCATGTCGCTCGGCATAAGCAACTTCGTGAGCATCGGCAACCGCATGGACATCTCCAACAACGACCTGCTGGAGTTCTGGGAGGACGACCCCAACACGGACATAATAGTCCTTTACATGGAGTCGTTCGGCAACCCGCGGAAGTTCAGCCGCATCGCGCGGCGCGTCTCGAGGAAAAAACCGGTGATCGTTGTCAGGGGAGGCAAATCGGAAGTGGGGGCCAGGGCGGCGACCTCCCACACAGGGGCCCTGGCGGCCTCCGAAGTGGCCGTGGATGCGATGTTCAGACAGGCGGGCGTCATACGCGTGGACTCGATTGAGGAGATGTTCAACGTGACAAAATTCCTCTCCGGCCAGCCGCTTCCGGCCGGGCCGAACGTGGGCATTCTCACGAACGCCGGCGGGCCGGGCGTGCTCGCGGCCGACGCCGCGGCTGGATGGGGGCTCAAGGTGCCGCCCCTCTCCGGGGCCACTATCGGGCGGCTGGGCGAATTTTTGCCGGAGGCCGCGGCGCTCGGAAACCCGGTGGACATGATAGCCAGCGCCCCTGCCGCCTCCTATGCGCGGGCCATGACGGCAATGCTGGAGGACCCGGCGATAGATGCTCTCATGGTGATCTATATACCGCCTCTGGTGACACGCCCCGAGGACGTCGCCTCCGCGGTAAGGGAGACGATGAGGAGCTATACGGGCCGGAAGCCGGTCATTGCGTGTTTCATGACGATGAAGATGCCTGCGACGAGTCTCGTGATAGTCCCTGAAACTGAAATCCCCCTGGCCCCGGGCGGAGAAAAGACCGGCCCGAAAGGGGCCGTGCCGCTCTATCTATTCCCCGAGGACGGCATAGAGGCCCTGGCGCGCGCTTACCAGTATGCCCGGTTTCGTAAAACCGAGGAGGGGACGGCCCCGAAATTTTCCGGCCTGGATAAGGATGCGGCGGGCAGGCTTGTCTCGGAGGCCGTCAAGGCCGCGCCTCCTTCGGGAGCCTGGATGATGCCGGAAGATGGCGTGGCGCTCCTGGGCTTCTACGGGATACCGTCGGCTGATACCCGGATCGCCTTTACCCCCGAAGAGGCGGCGGAAAAAGCCGCCCGGTTGGGTTTCCCGGTCGCGCTGAAGCTGCGCTCATCGACCATCACGCATAAGACCGATGTAAACGGGGTCGCCCTCGACTTGAGATCGGAGGATGAGGTGAAGGAGAGTTTCAACCTCATGCAACGGAGCCTCCCGGAGGCCGGCCATCCGGGCGAAATGCAGGGCGTCATCCTTCAGCCGATGATATTCGGGGGGCAGGAAGTGATACTGGGCATGACGATCGATCCTACCTTCGGGCCGCTGGTGATGGTCGGCCTTGGAGGCATACAGGTGGAGCTTATGAAGGACGTCTCGTTTTCCCTCCATCCGCTTACCAGCCTGGACCCCGAAAGGATGCTGGCGGGACTGAAAAGCCTGCCCCTGCTCAAAGGCTGGCGCGGGAGGCCGCCCAGGGACATGAGGGCGCTCGCCGGGGCTATACTTCGCTTTTCCGTCCTGATAGAGGATTTCCCGGAGATCGAGCAGATGGAGATAAACCCTCTCGTAGTCTTTGACGAAGGCAAAGGCTGCGCCGCCGTGGACACGAGGATTTTCATAAGGGCCATCGCCTGAAGCAGGGGAGGGCCCGGATTTCCTCAGGTATTAGCCGGTCTTTCCGGTCGAAGCCAGGTATTGCCTTATCCTGGTCAGGGTGTCCTTGTAGAGGGCCTTTTTTGCGGGGTCCGGGGCCGGCAGATGGGTGGCCGTCATGGCCAGTTTAAGCGCGGCGTCCATCTTTTTCTTTTCCGTGTAGTAGAGCCAGGCCAGGTTGTTGTAGGCGTCCGGGTCCGCGGGCGCCTTCTCAATTGCTTTTTTATAATATTTTTCGGCCCCGGACATGTCCTTTTTCTCGAAAGAGACGTTTCCCATGTATACATACGCCAGCGGGAGCTTTTTGGCGGCGGCCTTGTACTGCTTCATTGCGGCATCAAGCTCGCCTTTTCTCTCGTAAACCACCCCCAGATTCAGATGCTCCTGCGGCGTCAGGGCGTCGTGAAGGATTACGATCCTGGGCAAAGAGGAACATGCCGGAAGCGTCGCAAGCAGGATAAAAAACGAAAGTGCTATCGATGCCGGCCTTATCTGAAATCTCATTGTTTAAGCCCGCTCCTGTCTGTGGCCCTTGGACTTTTAAAAGTCATGGACTCCGGGGGCATGGGCCCTTTCGGGGTTATGAGAAGCGTCCAGTAGCCGGTTTTCTTCCAGGGGCCGAGAAATTCATCCCATGGCACGTGCATAAAAGGCGTCCTGCCGGTGTGTACGATTACCCCGTTTCCGTCGTATCCGACCACGACCATGAAATGCCCGTGCCGGTAAACCCAGAACCCGTAATCCACGAATACTACCAGGGGCCGCCCATGGTCAATGTTGCCTTCAATGTCCTCGATGGAGCCCCGGTACCGGCCGGCCCTGAACCCGGCCCTTGCCGGGTAAAGGGACATGTCGATATCGAGGGTCCCGCGGGCCGTCCTGCTCCAGATGCGCCGGGCTATCCGGGCGGGTGTGGTTTTCGCCCCGTAGTAATTCATGACCTCGGCGAGCGATACCGGACCGCATTCGGTGGCCTTCTGCGGATAGAAGGGGACATTTTCGAGGACGCGCTCCGTATTGACGGCGCGCGGGGGAATCTCCCGCCCCGCCGGGTGAGAAGAAAGCGGCGCGCAGGAAGAAAGCAGCGCGGCCGGGACCAGGAAGAAGAGGGCGACCAGGAGCGCCGCCGGCCGGAATAAAAGCGGCACGGCGGCGGAACCTGATTGGAAATCCTTATTTTTCAAGACCTGAAAAGCGATTTTTTATCCTGCGTCTATCTTATTATTACCCTGTGCCCGGTCATCTGAAGGATCAGTATCACCAGCACGGCGATGACCAGAAGCGCAACGAGGACTTCGACCCCGTCGCCGCCGGTCTTAAGTGTGTTTAATCTCTGGGCTATACGGTGCAACTGGGCGTCGCTCAGCCCGGAAAGCCGCGAGTTGATCTCCTGCATTGTAAAGCCCAACTCGGCCAGCCGCCTGGCGACTATCTTGCTCTCAAGGGCCTGCTGGATCTTGTTCAAATCCTGCGCCCTGTCGAAACGGGGCGGCTGAACGAGCGCGGACGGGGAAAAACTGGCATCGACCCGGGGAGCTATGCCGAT
>JAJYGJ010000213.1 GCA_021790695.1 Nitrospirota bacterium
GGAGGGGCTCATCGAAGGGGCGGAAAGACAGGGGCTTGACGCGCAGGCCGCCCGGGAGCTTGCCCTCCAGACCGCCCAGGGGACCATAAAAATGCTCAATGAAGGCGCCTCCACGGCCGGGCTCATACGCATGGTCACATCCCCCGGCGGCACCACCCGGGCGGGCCTGGACGTGCTTGAGGCCAGGGGATTTAAGACAATTCTTTATGATACAATAGAGGCCGCCGCCCTCCGTGCGGCACAACTGGGGAAGGGATAAGAGAAAAAAACAAAAATGTTCGTCGTCGGCAAATTCATTTCCGTCATGGCCCGCATACTGGACACGGTGCTATGGATATACATGTGGATTATCATAGTCGCCGCCCTGATAAGCTGGGTCAACCCCGACCCTTATAACCCGATCGTCAGGTTCCTCTACAAGGCGACCGAGCCTGTGCTGCGCCCCATAAGGCGCGTAATCGGCACCATCGGCGGGATAGACATCTCCCCGATAATCGTGATCTTTGCCATTTACTTCCTGAGGTATTTCGTCATAGCGTCTTTAAGCGAGTTTGCTTTCAGGCTGACGGTCAGATAGGGCAAAAGGAGGCTGATGCGTTGAGAATAACACCTCTGGATATTCAACAGAAGCAGTTCCCCGTGAAATTCCGCGGATTCGACATGGACGAGGTATATGCGTTCCTGGAGCTTGTCAGGGAGGAGATGGAGGAGTTGATGCGGGAGAACTCTTCCATGAAGGAGACCGTCTCCAGGCTGGAAAACCAGCTCAAGGACTACAAAAACATGGAGACCTCCCTGAAAGACACGCTCATGACCGCCCAACAGATGGTGGACGATTACAAGGCTAATGCGCGAAAGGAAGCCGAGCTTGTCCTCAGGGAATCCGAGATAAAGGCCGAGGAGATGCTCCGGGACGCCCAGGAGCGCGTGGTGAAGATACACGAGGACATCGTAGATCTGAAGGGCATAAGAAGGCATTTCAAGGAAGAGCTGAAGCGCCTCATCCAGAACCACCTTCAACTCATGGAGTTCGACAGGGAAAGGGAAGGGGAAGGCGAGGCGGCGCGGAGCGAAAGCGATTTCGCCGGAGGCGACGCCGGGCGCGGGGCCGATGAGTTGTGACAAAACCCCGTTTTACCTTTTCGTCCCTGAAGGGCATCCCCGATGTCCTGCCCCCCGAGACCATCCTCTGGAATAAGATAGAAAGCGCCGCCTGCGAGGTCTTCGGCTCCTGCGGATACGACGAGATAAGGACCCCCGTAATGGAGCCCTCCGAGCTTTTCCTCCGGAGCATCGGGGAATCCTCGGACATCGTGGCCAAGGAGATGTACAGCTTTACCGACAAGGGCGGCAGGGGCATAAGCCTTCGCCCCGAGGGCACGGCCGGCGTCGTGCGCGCTTACGTGGAGCACAACCTGCCGGTCCGGCCCGCCCCGCAGAAATTCTTCTACCGCGGGCCCATGTTCCGTTACGAGAGGCCGCAGAAGGGCAGGCAGAGACAATTCCACCAGATCGGCGCCGAGTGTTTCGGGGCCTCCCATCCCGGCATGGACGCGGAACTTGTGATGATGCTCATGGCCTTCCTGGAGAAGGCCGGCATAAGCGGGCTATCGCTCGAAATGAACTCCATAGGGTGCCCGGAATGCCGGGCCGCCTTCAAAGAGCGTCTGAGAGCGTATTTCGGGCCCCATCTCCCGGAACTCTGCCCCGATTGCAATCGCCGCTTTGAGCAAAACCCGCTCCGGATACTGGACTGCAAGGTGGAGCGGTGCATCGAGATCGGGGCGGACGCCCCGCTCATATCGGAAAGCCTCTGCCCGGAATGCAGACGGCACTTTGACTCGGTCCTGGCCCTGCTCACCGCGATGAAGACCCCCTATGCCGTGAACCCGCGCATGGTGAGGGGCCTGGATTATTACACGAGGACCGTCTTCGAGGTCAAAAGCGGGCGCCTGGGGGCACAGAACGCGGTGGCCGCCGGCGGCAGGTACGACCTGCTCGTCTCGGAGTTCGGCGGGCCGGAAACGCCCGCCCTGGGTTTCGCGGCGGGCATGGAAAGGCTTGCGAAACTCCTTGCGGAAGAAACGCTTTTTAAAGACCTTATGGAAAAAACAGGCGGGCAGCCGGAGGTCTTCATAGCCCCCCTGGGCGATGCGGCCGGGGCCGCCGCCCTGGTTTCGGCCGGCCTTATGAGGTCCCGCGGAATAAGGGTGGAGATCGGCTGGGACGGATCGCTAAAGAGCAAATTGAGGAGGGCCGACAAGATGGGAGCAAAGCTCGTTGTGATCATCGGAGAAGACGAGCTCAAGTCGGGCATGTACAAATGGAAAGACCTCAAGAGCGGCGAATCCGGGGAAATCGGGGCCGCGGAAATCCCCGGTCTCCTGTCCCGGTAGAACCTGTCTCAAAATTGATTCTAGCCGACCACGTCCATTTTCCGCACCCTGAAATCCTTTACCCCCAGAGAGAGGGCGAGCGACCTGCAGGCGGCCACGTCAACGCCGTCGGTCTCCACAACCGTTACCCGGACCTCCGGAACGTACCGGACGGATTGCCTTATGAAATCGATGAGCGCTTCGAAGGCGCGGGGCTGGCGCGGTTTGCAGAGCCGGATGTAGGTCTCTTCATCCTGGGCGTCGAGACTTATCGAGAGGCTGTCCACAAGGCCCTTCAGCTCGGGCAGTATGTTCCTTTCGTTTATGAGACTGCCCTGCCCGTTGGTGTTGACCCTCACCTTTGCTCCCCTCGCCTTCACCCGGGCGGCCACCTCCTTGACGACGTCAAGCCTCATCAGGGGTTCGCCGTAGCCGCAGAAGACGATCTCCCCGTATCGGCCCGGATCGCCTATCGCCTCAATCAGCTCTCCGGCCTCCGGCTCCCGCGCAAGCCGGAGATTGTGCCCCTTGACGAAATCGCTGCGGAACCTCGCGCAAAACGAACAACTGTTGGAACACCTGTTTGTCAGGTTCAGATAAAGGCTGTCCCTTATCTGGTAGACGATAGCGCCCCCCGCGATCTCATCCCCGCCCGGCGCTGCTCCAAGGCCGAAAAGCCTCGATGCGTTCAGCGTTGTGATCCTCGCCAGGTCCTCCACGGAAATGCCCCGGAGGCCGGCTATCACCTTTGCGGTATGCGCCAGATAGGCGGGCTCGTTCCTCCTGCCCCGGAAAGGCTCCGGGGCAAGATACGGCGCGTCAGTCTCGACAAGGAGATAATCGTCGGGGATTTCAGCAACGGCCCGCCTCAGGGCGTCCGCCTTCTTGAAGGTGACGGACCCCGCGACGGAGATGTACAAACCCATGGCCGCGGCCGCCGCGGCCGTCCGCGCATCCCCGGAAAAGCAGTGGAGGGCACCGCTTCCGTAACCCGACTGCTCCAGGATTTCAAGCGCCTCCTCACCCGCGTCTCGCGAATGCACGATGACCGGAAGCCCGGTCTCCCTTGCGATCTCCACCTGCATCTTGAAGGCATGTATCTGCGCCTCCTTCGTCGAGTGCATATAGTGGTAATCAAGCCCCGTCTCGCCGACGGCGACCGTTTTTTCGTCCGAGGCGAGGGCCAGCAGGCGCTTGAAGGCATTGTCGTCGAAATCCGAGGCCTCGTGCGGATGGAGGCCCACGGCCGCGTAAACGGACGGATGGGCATGGGCAATCCGCAGGGCCGCCCCGGAGCTTTCGATGCCGGTCCCCACCGTTATGATGTTGCCAACTCCCGGGGAAAAGGCCCGCGCCCGGTCTATGACCTCCTGCCTGTCGGCGTCATACCGGGGGTCATCCAGGTGGCAATGGGTGTCCGTAAGGAGCGCGGTGCGGGTTTTTTTTTCACTCATGTTGGAAGATTTTTCAAGCATGGAAGACACCCCCACTCTGGTCCGGGATCACCGGGATCAGGAGCCGAACTTCTTCAGCCGCCCCGCGTTTGCAAGCGCAAGGGGCATAATTGACACCGAGGGGATGATGCCAAGCTCGCCTCTCACGCACTGCCTTTCGGAAAAACCGTCGCAAAGGCCGCCAAACACGTAAGGGGAATGGATCATCAACGGGACGGGATGCCAGCTATGGGATTTCATCACGGCGGGCGTGCTGTGGTCCCCGGTTACCACCAACACGTCCGGTTTCATGGAAAGTATGGCCGGCACGGCCCCGTCGGCCTCCTCGATCCTGCCTACCTTGCCGGAGAAATCGCCGTCCTCTCCCAGGGAGTCGGTCTTCTTGAAGTGGATGAAGAAGAAATCGTAACCGTTCCAGTTGTCCTTCATGTATTCAAGCTCGGCGTTTATGTCCCCGGAGAAATCCGGCGCTTCCATCCCGATGAGGCGCGCCAGCCCCCTGTACATGGGATAGGAAGCAACGGCCAGGGCCCGCAGGCCGTAGGCCTCGGAAAAGGACGGCATCCTCGGATGCGTCGAAAACCCCCTGGCCAGCACGAAATTCTGGGGGTGATCGTCCTTCAGCACAAGGGCGGCCCTTTCTATGAATTTCCGGGCGGCCTCCGCCACCTTTGCGGCCTTCGGGTGCCGTGGTATGAAAGGCAGCGGCGCCAGGCCCACGGCCTGGGGGTCGGAATCGTTTATCATGGCGGCCTCGGGCGCAAGCGCCTCCGGGAACCTCATGATGACGGCGAAACGGTGCTCCATCCCGGCTCCGAAGATGAATTGGACCCCGTCTATCATGGGGATCTCCCGCTGGAGCCGCTCCGTCACCTTGCGCATCTTTTCGGTCGGCGGCCTCCCGGCCCGCCTGTCCGTCACGACATTATTTTCAACCGTGGCGTAATTGCACCTTATGGCCACGTCCGTCCGCTTCACATCGAGCCCGAGGCCCATGGCCTCAAGTATGCCCCTTCCTATCTCCCATTGGAGGGGGTTGTACCCGAAAAGACCCAGGTGGCCGGGTCCGCTGCCGGGAGTGATCCCGGGGCCTACCGGAACGTGCAGGCCGCAGGCGGAGTTCCGGGCCAGACTGTCCAGGTTCGGGGTGGAGGCGGCCTCGAGGCCGGTTTTCCCGTCAAACGGAGACGCGTGGTCTCTCATAGGCAGCCCTCCCAGGCCGTCCATGACGTACAGGACTATCTTGCTTTCGTTTTTTTGCAGCAGTTCCTTTATGACCGATTGCACGATCATCCATTTTACTGCAAAGCCGCTCCCTTTGAAAAGCGAGGGGGGATTCTTTATAATTATCTGACGTCGCCTGCAAGTTTTCCGGGGGCCAGGATATCGGCTTGCCGCTGGTGGCTTGCCGCGGGGTCAAGCGAGCGAATATGATAAAAATTAAGA
>JAJYGJ010000136.1 GCA_021790695.1 Nitrospirota bacterium
TGCATGATCACCCACGGAGTGGCGTTGCCGTTGGTGGTGGCGGTGGTGGGCAGGACGTCCTTGTAGAAATCGCCTTCCGAAAGCACGCCCAGGCCCGCGTAGTACACGAGGTTTTTCGTGATGTTGTAGCTGCCCCTCAGGTCAACCTCGGTGCCGATGTCCTTGCTCGTGGTGGTCACTGTTGTGCCAAACTGGCTCGATAACACTGCTGCGTTCGCCTCGGAGGCCCGAAGCACATAGCCGTCCAGGGAGAGCTTGAGCTTGGCAAGCGGGCTGTAATCGACGCCCACGTTGAAGACGGTGGTGTCTGAAATGCCGCCGTTGATCCCGTTTCCGTGCGGGTCCGCGCCCGTTGCGCCGGCCATGTTGTACGCGTAGACCAGCGTGTAATACTGCTGGTGGGGGTTGACGAAGGTGATGAACTGCTTGTCCTTGCCGGTGTCGCCGTTGTTGCCGCTGCCGTAGGCGAAGAGTCCCCTTATGTAGACGGGATTGAGCTTGTAGCCAAGGCCGATCCAGAGGCCATAGCCCTCCGCGTCCACGCTGCTGGTGGCCACGGGGTTGAAGCCGCCGTCCTTGCCGAACTGGAAGTCCGCCTGCGCCGTGTAGTCCACGCCGGAGATGTTGCCTTTGCCGAAGAGGCCAAGGTCCTGAAGGGAAAGATTACCAAGAAGCCCGTCGCCGGCTGCTTTTTCGGACTGACCCAGATAAGTATATGAAACGCCCAGGGCCTGGTTGGCGAACTCGCCGTTGAAGACGGCCACGTAGCCGTCCAGGTCATCGTCATTTACGGATAAGCTGTTTTCGAACGGCTTGAAGGTAAGAAAAGTCAGATGGGTATTGGGCGTCGGGCTCGTGTAGAGCACGATGGCGTCGTCGCCGTACTTGGAGTTATCGAAGAATATGGCTGCCGGGCCCAGGGCAAGCGGCATGTGGCCCACTTTGACGCCGGAGGGCACGCCCATGAGGCCGCTGCCCGCGTAGTTGATCCAGGCTTCGAGCAGCTGTATGTCCGTGGGCCTCGCGTTGATGCCCTCGGTGCCCCATTTATAGCTTTGGCTGCGGGGGTTGTCGCCCGCCAGGTCACTGGCCGACTCCATGCTGACCCTGCCGGTGACGGGACCGGAGGTAACATCCAGCTTGAGCCTTACCCTCTCGTCGTAATAAGCAGACGAAGCGGAGTTTTTCGGCTGATAGCTTGTAGTGCTGTCAATATTTCCAAGATACCATCCCCTCACCCTCAGGTCGCCGCTGAGTCTGATGTTAGTGCTGCCGGCCGTCACGACCGGGTTTGTCGCAGCCGGTATGTCGGCCTGGATCGCGAAGGCCGCGGCGGCGAAACCCAAAAGAAAAAACAAGCCTATTATTAATGCTATGGACTTCTTCAATTCCCAACCTCCTGTTTTTTACGGGCTATAGCGTCGCCCCCATTGCCGCCAAGGGCGGTTTTTTTTTAATCCCCGAACTGGGAGCTGCCACATCCACATCCACGACTTTTTAAGCGTCCGTTGCTTTTACCACCTCCCTGATTTAAATTTTAATAAAGATACGCAGCCGATGCCATGGGGTTTTTCGCCCTGAAGTTAAGTGAAAATATACATCATTTACGCCCCATTTTGTCAAGATTTTTGTTTCCGTATCCCCCCTCTTTTTTGCCGCTTTGCCGCATCCTTCATTTATCTTTAATTAAATAGTCATTGCAAAAAAGAGACCAGAGCGCAATATAAAAAACGGGGCTTTTTTCAGGGTTTTTGGGCTGTTTCGCTTCCGGACGGGCGGCGGGTTGTGGCTTTTTTGCCGCACATGTGGCAAAAGTAAGGCGGGTTCGCTTCAGAATCAATTTTGAGACGGGTTCCGGCAGCATGCTGAATTTTGATGTCTCGAAGGTTGTCCATATATAATCATAATTCAAAGGATCAATTTGAAGATTTAAAGAGGCTTATGAAAAAAAGAAAAAGCGGTTTGAGAAAATGAAGACCATTCATAAGAGCGCCCTGAAGGAACTGGCGTTGGCCCTGACCATAAGCCTGCCGCTTCTCAATTTCATACTGATGATGGAGAAGGTGATGAAGATCTCCAGGCTCATGTCGAGCGTGGGGGCCTCCGCGGGTGAGTTTTTCCGGGTCATAATCTATATGCAGCCCGAACTCATGCTCCTGACCCTGCCGATGTCCTTTCTGCTTTCCGTGCTCTACGTCTACGGAAGGATGAACGCGGACACGGAGCTTGTGGTGCTCAGGGCAAGCGGCATGTCTTTCAGGCAGGCGGTTTTGCCCGCGTTCATCGTCGGCCTGGCCTGCATGCTGGCCGGATTTTTTGTCAGCTTCCATCTGGGCCCGGAGGGCAGGAAGGACGTCAGGCTGGCCGTGACGGATACGCTGCGGGCGCGCGCCCCCTACGCGATAGAACCGGGTGTTTTCAACACGCTGGTGAAAAATACCGTCATATACGTGACCGGCAGGGGAGCCGGTGGCAGGCTTTCGGGCGTTTTTATTTACGACCGGAGAAGTCCGCGCAGAACGCTTGTGATAAACGCCAGGCAGGGTTTTATAAGGCTCGCGGATGAAAAAGGGGGTTCCTCCCTTCTGTTTGATCTGAAGGACGGCCTAGTTCATACGGTGAAGGGGTCCCGGCTGACGGAGATATTCTTCCGCGATTACCGTCTGGTCCTTCCGCTTGCGCTTGAAAAACCCGGCGTGAGGCTCCAGGAGATGGCGCCCCGGGCGCTTCTGGCGCTGGCCGCGGGGCAGAGGGGCGAGCCCAGGACCGAGACCATCCTGGAGCTTTACCGGAGGTTTACCTTTCCGCTTTTTAACCTTGCAATGATGTTCATGGCCCCGGCCCTTTCCCTGTATGCCGGGAAAAAGGCGAGACTCGGCGGGCTTGCCATGGGCACCATGGTTTTCTCGGTCTACTACGTGCTGCTGACGAATTTTGAAAAACTGAGCGAGGCGGGCAGGCTGCCGGCCTTCTGGGGCGGGTGGTCGGCCTATTTGATCATCCTCGCGGTCTCGGTTTTTGTCTTCCGTAAGGTCGGGCGCAGATGAAACTGCTCAAAAGGTTTTACCTGAAGGAATTCATGGTTGCCTTCGGTGTCGCGGCCCTCGGGCTTTCACTGATGCTGGCCACGTTCGATCTGATAAACCGGATGTCCGGTCTCAGGGAGGCCGGGCTGTACGGTTTTATAAAGTACACGGCGCTCGTGCTGCCGCAGTACATGGTATATACGATGCCAATGGCGGTCCTGTTCGCCTCGCTCTTCACGGTGGGTCATGCCGTAAAGAACAGGGAGTCGGTTGCGGTTATGGCGGCCGGGGGCAGGATGCGCGCACTGTTTCTGCCGCTTGCGGCCGCCGGGGCTTTTTTGGCGCTTCTGAGCTTCGGCCTGAGTCAGTTTGTGGCGCCGGGCGCGACGCAACTGGCAAACTCGATGACGCGGTCCCGCGGGGGCGCGTTATTCCTGGAAGGCACTGTCTGGATGAGGGCCGAGGACGGTTCGCTTGTGCGATTCAGCCTCTATTCGAAAGAGGATGAATCGGCCAGGGAGGTGCAGATATTCAGGTTTGAAAACGGGATGCTGGCGGAGAGGATAGACGCCGGGGGGGCGAAATACAGGGGCGGACGCTGGATCTTAACCGGCGTTTCCATTTACGAGCTGCTTCGTTCCTCATACACCAAAAAATCCGTCATCACGCTTCCGGGGTTCATAGAGCCGGAATTTCTGGACAGGCAGGTGCTCACTTCCGAAGAGATGGGCATCACGGAGCTCTACCGGTACACGAAGAGGCTAAGGAGGGCGGGCATAAGGAGCACAAAACTCGACGTGGACGTCCAATCCAGGATCGCGTACCCGCTTGTAAACTTCATCATGGTGCTGTTTGCGACGGCCCTGTCGCTGAAAAGGGGCATGGGCGGCCTGGCGGCGGCCGGCGTGGGTGTCGGCGTCAGCCTGTTTTACTGGCTGGTCTATACGTTTGGCCTTTCTCTCGGTTATTCGGGCCTGCTGCCGCCATTTGCCGCGGCCTGGACCGTGCCGCTTTCCTTCGCGGCCATCTCCTTATGGCTCTTCGTAAGGATAAGGGACTAGAACCTATCTCAAAATTGCTTCCGGCTGCAAGAGGCTGAAATGGGTAGCGAGCGGCCAGTGAGCGAATCCTGATGAATCACATATTCCATACATTCTATGCCCGCAGGGCATAAAATCGCGGCATACTGCGTCATCAAGGGGAAATCGTCCTCGACGTGGCGCTGCCACGATTTCCTCTCTCTTTCGCTTCAGAATCAATTGTAAGACAGTTCTAATTGGGGTCGGAAATTCGTTGAAATAATTATTCACGGATGCTCAAAGGGCGGCAGGCAAGATTCTAGCGACGTGATGCGCAGAGCGTGTGCGATCAGCCCAGTTGCGCCTTTATCCAGTCCTCAAGCGCTCTGTTGAGGGGGTACATGCCCGAAATGTCCTTTACGCCCCTGTCGCGGACCGCCTCCCAGAGGAGCCCCTCGGGGACGTCCGTTATCCGGGCGAGGGTCTTGGACCTCAGGCAGTAGGTCTTCATCGCCATGAGGGCCGGTTTGGGCAGGCCCTCCATGTACTCCACATAAAAAGAAAACCCCTGCGTCTCCTTTATCAGGTCCGCCTGATTTTCCGAATGGACGAACCTGGGTTTGAAAAGGACCTCCGGGGTTACATCCAGGCGAAGATTATCCCTGAACACCCTGTTTTTTCGAAGCCTGGAGATGGTGATGTCTATCAAATACCTGCTTCCTTTCTGAATTGTTCCACCGCGGCCTCGCTTACCTCGCGGAGCATGGCCTCCTTCGCCTCTTCGATCCGCTTCATGGACAGGCCCAGTTTTTTTGCCAGCCTTTCAAGCGGCATGCCTTCCTTGAAGTGCATCTGGGCGATGAGCACCTTCAATGCGTCATCCAGAATCTGGGCCCTGAGGGTCTCATCCTTCACGTCAATGAGCCCGGCCGCGCTCTCAAAAGACATTCCCTGGCTGACGGCGCTCTGGATCCGTTTTACGGATTCGCCGTAAAGCTTGTCTTCCTCCGATTCGGGAAGCCCGCTATACCATGCCTCAGTCATATGTTTAATGATACTAGGAAGCGCATAAGTATGGCAATGGCAAAAAGGAGGAAGGGACAGCCAATATTATCCGGGGGCGTTTGTATCTGCCCGCCCCTTTCATTCCGGTCGCCCCTGCCCCAAAAAGCCCGCGGGCTTTTTGGGGACCCCTTTGGCGGTTCCGGCCGTATCC
>JAJYGJ010000095.1 GCA_021790695.1 Nitrospirota bacterium
TTATCATCGCGGGGTTCCTGTATTCATCGGACTTGTCGAAGGCGAGCATGGTCAGGTCCCTGATCTCCTGCACGCTCGCGGGGGCGTAAACCAGGAGCTTGTAGTCCCCGTGGCCGCCCCCCTTCACCGCCTGGAAATAATCCGCCTGGCTTCCGGAGATGTTTCCAAGCCCGGGGCCGCCGCGCTGTATATTGGCTATTACGGCGGGAAGTCCGGCCCCCGCCATATAGGAGAGCGCTTCCTGCATCAGGCTGATGCCGGGAGAGCTGGAGGTGGTCATTGCCCTTGCCCCGGTCGCGGCCGCGCCGTATACCATGTTTATGGCGGCAAGCTCGCTTTCGGCCTGGACGAATACGCCCCCGGTCCCCGGCATCCGCCGGGCCATGTACTCCGGTATCTCGTTCTGGGGCGTTATGGGATAGGCGGCATAAAAGGAGCAGCCCGCGTCCAGGGCCGCCTCGGCCAGGGCCTCGTTGCCCCTCCGGAGCACCTTCACTTCTGCCTTCCTGGGGGCGGCATTGATCGGCCCGCCTTTTGCCCGGACCTCTTTTGAAACTTTCCGTTTTGCAGGCATGGCTAAAAAAATTCTAGCACACGGGTTTGAAATTATTCAAAAAAACATTTCCTGTCCCGCCCGGATTTCTAATCTTATTGACATGATTTCCCATCTTGAGTTAGCCTGAAATGACCAAAAGAAAAGGAGATTGCCCGGAATGACAGAGGCGGATATTAAAGAGGTGAACATAAAATACGTGGAGGGGATGCTTTTTTCGGCCAGGACCGATTCCGGCCACGAGGTGCTGATGGATGCGGACCCGAAGTTCGGCGGCGCGGACAAGGGCCCGAGGCCCATGGATCTCCTGCTCGCCGGGCTTGGCGGCTGCACGGCCATGGATATAATATCCATACTGAAGAAGAAAAAACAGGAAGTCACCGGCCTGGAAATAAAGGTAAAAGGGGAAAGGGCGCCGGAACACCCTAAAAAATACACGGGCATAGAGCTTGAATTCCGGGTAAAGGGGAAAAATATAAGCGAAGACGCCGTGAAGCGGGCAGTCGGGCTTTCGATGGACAAGTACTGCTCGGCGAAGGCGACGATCGAGGGGGGCGCCAAAGTCACCTATGCTTACAGGATCGAGGAGTGATCACCCGGTTTTGATTGAAGCGGTCCCGGCCTCTTGATTGAAGCGGGTGCGGGGCGGCCCTGGAAATTCGTCATAAAGCAGGTCGCAACGCTTTCCCTTATCGGCTTCATCCCCATTGCCCCCGGCACGATGGGGACCCTGGCGGCGGCCCTTCTGGTTTATGCCGTGAGGCCCGGGCCGCTGCCGCTTGCGGCCTTCACGGTGTTTATCATATTCCTGGGGACCTGGTCGGCGGGTGTCGCCGAAGAGCGGCTGGGCCGGGATTCAAGGCATATCATAATAGACGAGTTCGCGGGCTATCTCCTGAGCGTGCTCTTTGTCCCCCTTTCAACCGGATATCTGGCGGCCGCATTTGTCCTTTTCCGGGTGCTGGACATCACAAAGCCGCCGCCCATAAGGCGGCTGGAGAGACTTCCGGGCGGCGTGGGCGTGATGGCCGATGACCTGGCCGCCGCGGCCGCCACAAATATCATCCTTCAGCTCTGGAGGTTTTTGTTTTTTGTCCATGTGTGAAAAGGCAAATGGGGGGATGAACCCGAGGGGCGGCGGTTTTGCCGGAGGGAGGCGCGGGGTTTGAGCGGCACGGGCCTCATCCGGTGTTTCGTCGCCGTGGAGCTTCCGGGGGAATTAAAGGCCCGGATAGAGCGCGAAACCGCATGTCTGCGGCGCTCCGTGGCGGACGTGAAATGGGTGCCCGCGGAAAACCTGCACTTCACGATAAAGTTTCTGGGCGGGGTGCCGGAAGAAGAAGTGTCCCGCCTGGAGGGCATTCTGAAAGAGGCCGTGCGCGGGACAAAACCCTTTGAAATAGAGATCGCGGGCGCGGGGGTCTTTCCGGGGATGAAGTCCCCCAGGGTCTTTTGGATAGGGACAAGGGACCCCGCTTCCGGCTTGAAAGGCCTCGCGGACCGGGTCGAGGACGCCCTGGAACGTGCGGGTTATCCCAGGGAGCAAAGGGGTTTTACCCCGCATATTACACTGGGCAGGCTCAGGGCCGTCCGTGGCGTGCCCGGAGGGACCAGTCCCGGGGGAACCAGTCCCGGGGGAACCAGTCCCGGGGGAACCAGTCCCGCAGAGCGCGAGGCGATAGCCGGGGCCCGGACACTGGCCGATGATCTGGCTACCCTTAAGGACGTCTTATTTGGTAAGATAAGGCTCGAAAATATAAGCCTTATGCGAAGCGAGCTTGCGCCCGGAGGCGCGAAGTATTCAAGGCTGGCGGCAATCAGGCTCGGCGGCGGTTGATGCCGGGGGCCGTGAGATTCCCTGCGGGCAAAAACAAAAATTGCCGCAGGGAAGATCGAGTTTTAGAAATCCTGGAAGGGGGAGCGGGAAGATGAACAAGGAAAAAACGAAAGCCCTGGAGATGGCGATTGCGCAGATAGAGAAAAACTTCGGCAAGGGCGCAATAATGAAACTCGGGGGCCAGGGGGTGGGAGAGGCGGTTGCCGTGATCTCAACAGGCTCCCTCACGCTGGACATCGCCACCGGGGTGGGCGGTTTCCCGAGGGGGCGCGTGATCGAGATATACGGCCCGGAGTCCTCGGGCAAGACCACGCTGGCGCTGTCGGCCATCGCCCAGGCGCAAAAGGGCGGAGGGATTGCCGCGTTCATAGACGCCGAGCACGCCCTGGACGTGAATTACGCCAGCCGCCTCGGCGTCAATACCGAGGAACTGCTCATATCGCAGCCCGACACCGGGGAGCAGGCGCTCGAAGTGGCCGAGACCCTGGTCCGGAGCGGCGCCGTCGATCTGATAGTGCTGGACTCGGTTGCCGCCCTGGTGCCGAAGGCCGAGATAGAGGGCGATATGGGCGATTCGCTGCCGGGTCTTCAGGCGAGGCTCATGAGCCAGGCCCTTCGGAAACTCACGGCCGCCATCTCGAAATCCCGCACGACCGTCATTTTCATAAACCAGATAAGGATGAAGATAGGAGTGATGTTCGGCAGCCCCGAGACGACGACCGGCGGCAACGCCCTGAAATTCTATGCCACGATGAGGCTCGATATAAGGAAGATAGACGGCATAAAGGAAAACCAGGAACTGGCGGGCGGGCGCGTGCGCGTGAAAGTCGTGAAGAACAAGGTCGCCCCGCCGTTCAGACAGGCGGAGTTCGACATATACTTCAACGAGGGCATATCGAGGCACGGGGAACTCATAGACCTGGGGGTCGAGAAGGGCATCGTAGAAAAATCCGGCTCCTGGTACAGCTACGGGGGGACCAGGATCGGCCAGGGCCGGGAAAATGCGAAAGAGTATATGAAGGGCAACGCGGAAGCCGCGGAGCAGATCGAGGCGAAGATCGTGGAGGCGGCCGGGCTCGGGAGGGCCGGTGGAGATAAATGACCTCCTCGGGGAGGCGGTCCTGAACGGGGCCTCCGACCTGCACATAAAAGTCGGCACCCCGCCCGTCTTCAGGACAAACGGCGCCCTGGAATTCAAGCAGGGGGCGCAGGCGGTTTCAAAGGATGAGGCCTTGCGGCTCGCCTTTTCCGTCATGACCCCGGCGCAGCGCGAGCTGTTTAAAAAAGAGGGCGATCTCGATTTCGCCTACAGCGTCCAGGGCCTGGGCAGGTTCAGATGCAACAGCTTCATGCAAAGGGGCACGATAGGATTGGTCTTCAGGGTGATACCGACGAAAATACCCACCGCGGACGAACTGATGCTGCCGCCCGTAATCAAGAAACTGGCCCTCGAGGAGAGGGGGTTGATACTTGTGACAGGGACCACGGGCTGCGGCAAGTCCACCACGCTCGCGGCTATGATAGAGCATATAAATTCCAACAAAAGGGCGAATATCGTGACCATCGAAGACCCCGTGGAATATCTGCACAGGGACAAAAAAAGCCTGCTAAACCAGCGGGAGGTGGGAGCGGACACCGGGAGCTTCCCGAAGGCCCTCCGCTCCGCCATGCGGCAGGACCCGGACGTTATCCTGGTTGGAGAGATGAGGGACTTTGACACCATCCAGACCGCCCTCATGGCCGCGGAAACGGGCCATCTTGTGCTCTCCACGCTGCATACCCTCGATGCCCCCGAGACGGTAAACAGGATAATATCCTTCTTCCCGCCCTATAACCAGAACCAGGTCCGGATACAGCTTGCCTCCATCCTGAGGGGCGTAATCAGCCTGCGGCTCCTGCCCAGGGCTGACGGCAAGGGCAGGGTCCCGGCGGTGGAAGTCCTTATCGCGACCGGCACGATAAGAGACTGCATACTGGACCAGGACAAGACCTCCCTCATGCGCGATTTCATCGAGCAGGGCAGGGTCCTCTACGGCATGCAGACATTCGACCAGTCCCTTTTCGCGCTCTACCAGGGCGGGCTTATAACACTGGAGGAGGCGCGCAGGCAGGCCAGCAGGCCGGACGATCTGCTCCTCAAGGCCAAGGGCGTGCATAACACCCAGGAGATGTTCGAGCGGAAGGATGAGGGGCCGGACATAGAGCGTTTCGCCCACTGAAAGCCCCCCCCGGTGTTCATAATGAAAATTCCCGGATGAAAGCCCTCGTATCCGGATCGATGTCCCGGCCGGCCTCATCACGGCCAATGCCGCCCGGAGCCGCCTTCAAGTACGCCTTGAGACTGCTGGGTTACAGGGGGAGAAGCAGGGCTGAACTCGAAGAAAGGCTCTCCCGGAAAGGCTTTGACCCGGCGGCCGCGGCCGCGGCCTTGCAAAAGCTCGAAAGACTTGGTTATATAGATGATTCGGCCCTGGCCGCGGCGCTTTCCAGGCAGGCCAGGCAGAACAGAAAGCTTGGAAGAAAGGGCGCTTTCCTCTATCTCCTCGGCCGTGGCATACCGGAGGAGCTTGCTCTTGCCGCGCTCGCGGGATATGATGAATTCGAAGGGGCGGAAAAGGTGGCCCGGAAGAAGCTGGACGCCATGAAACGAGAGGGCCCGGCGACTGTCAGGCGCAGGCTTTACGGGGCCCTGGCCCGCCGCGGTTATTCGGCGGAAACGATAAGGAAGGTTTTTTCTTCAATAATGAAGGAGGATATGTGAAATGAAAAAGCGTGGCTTTTTTTACGTTTTTC
>JAJYGJ010000036.1 GCA_021790695.1 Nitrospirota bacterium
CCCAGGGCCACCAGGTACTTTTTGGCCGCCGATGCCCTTTTGTCCCCGAGGGCGAGGTTGTATTCCTCGGTGCCGCGCTCGTCGCAGCGCCCCGCGATCAGGACCGTCATGCTCGAGTCTTTCATGAGTATGCCGGAGAGGTCCTTCAGAGTGGCCTTTGCATCGTTGTTCAGATCATATTTGTCGAATGCGAAATGGATGTCGCCGACCTTCTCGGCCTGTGTCACAGCCGCCGCCTCCGCGCTCTGGGCGCTTTCCGATACGCTGGGTGCCGCGGCCGGCTTAAGACTCTGCGCGGCCGGAGCGGCCGGAGCGGCCTGCGGGGCCGGGGCCGCCTGGACCGCCTGCTCCGGGCTTTGTTTCACCGCGTGCGAACACCCTGCCGCCACGAACCCGACAATCGCCAGGACCAACAAAAACTTTTTCATTCCTTTTTCTCCTTTTGCTGTTTTGAAGTTTTTTTGTTTTTTATCAATCCGGATTTAAAAAACCCTGCCGGATATATGAAAACCCCTTTCTGCTTTAAAGGCAATCAGGCGAGGGGAGGGGAATGTATCGGATACGGGGAATGGAACAGATGCGCGGAAAACAGGTCCGAACCGGCATTGTGCCGCGGTCTAAACCGCCTCATGCAGGCGAGCCGCCCGCTGCGGACGTTGCCCCCAAAAGTCTGTCCGCTCTTGATCAGCGGATCGCCTGTCTGGAAGCCCGCCGCTATGGCGTGTTTCTTTTTGCAGAAGGCTATGCTGTACATATTGACTCGCCGGGAAAATTTCGAGCAGATGAACTGGCAGTAAAAGACGTTTATGCTGATCGAAAGGGCCAGCGGGGGGCGAGCGGCATCAACCCGGCTGCCGCAAGCCACCGAAACGGGCGATGCGGCATATATCAGGTATATAAAAAAAAACAGCCCTAAAAGCCTTCTTTTCAGATGCGAATTCATTGGCAGTGCCAGTTCATTTTCCGGCTTGAAAATCAACGTTAAAGTAAAACAAAAAGGACAAAATATTGTCAAGGACGAAAAACACACGTCTCACGGCGCGGGCCCGTGCCGTGGGAACAGCTCGAAACGGACTTTTGCGGGCATCGGCCGATAGGTTTATCATACAGTATGGAGGTCCATAAAAAGGGCTTGGCGGACGAACTTTCGAGGGACGTGAGGAGCATGTGCCGGGAAGGAAGATAAGCGGCATGGCGGGCCGGCGTGCGGGCGGCCTTTTCAGGTTCCTTTTCCGGGTGCTGGCCGGGTTCAAGCGAAACCAGGGCCTGCTCCTGTCGGGCGCCCTTGCATATTACACGCTCCTGTCGATAGTCCCGATGTCGATCCTCGCGCTCCTGGGGCTCTCCCGTTTTGTCGGCGAGCGGCAGCTCTATCAAACGCTCTCCACTTATCTGGATATGCTGATTCCCGGTTACGCCGCGGCCCTGACATCCGAGGTGCGGGTATTCCTGGAGCACGGCAGGGCCGTCGGCATCCTGGGCTTTCTCGTCATGATTTTTTTCAGCTCCCTGGCCTTCACCGTGCTTGAAAACGCGATGTCGGTGATCTTCTTCCACCGGGTAAAGATACGCCGCCACTTCATGGTCTCGGTCATCATCCCGTATGTGTATATCTTCCTGCTCGGGGCGGGCATTTTGGTCGTCTCCCTCATCACGGGGACGATACAGGCGATGCAGCACAGGGACCTGATTTTATTCGGTCTGTCCCTGAGCCTCAAGGGCTCCTATACTATCGCGCTTTACGGCCTCGGGGTGATAGGGGAGATATTCATGCTTACCTCCATATACATGGTGATGCCGGTGGGGCGGATGACGTTTCGTCACGCCCTGGCCGGAGGAGGTGCCGCGACGTTCCTGTGGGAGATAGTCCGCCGCGTGATGGTCTGGTATTATTCCACCCTCTCCATGGTGAACCTTATATACGGCTCCTTCGCGGGGGCGGTCGTGGCGCTGCTGGTCATAGAGGCGGCCTCGCTGATACTGCTGCTGGGGGCCCAGGTCATAGCCGAACTTGAGAGGAAAAGGCACGCGCACCCCGGGGGGGAATCGGGGTTCGAGACCTGAGGACCAGTCCTGGCCGGCCCCGTCAGACGGCCGGCCTTTACATCATCTTGTCCAAAAGCCCCTGCAACTGGTCCAGGGAATAGTACTCTATCTCCAGCCTGCCGCCCTTTTCGCCCTTGTGCCTCAAGCGCACCTTCGTGCCCAGGGAGTTTGCGAGCCTGTCTTCGAGGGCCGCGATGTCGGGGTCCGCGCGGGTGGTCCCGGCGGATTTCCGCCCCGGCCGCCGGACGGGCCCTTTCCGGACCAGCCCCTCAAGCTCCCGCACCGAAAGCCCCTCCTTCGCCGCCTTCCTTGCGGCGCCGACCTGATGAGACTGAGATTCAAGACCGGCAAGGACCTTCGCGTGCCCCATGGAAAGCGCGCCTTCGGCCACCAGCGCCCGGACCTCCTCGTGGAGTTTGAGGAGGCGCAGGAAATTGGTGACGGTGGCGCGCTCCATCCCGAGCCTGCCCGAGAGGGCCTCATGCGTAAGGGCAAACTCGCTTTGCAGGCGTTCCAGGGCAAGCGCCGTCTCGATGGGATTCAGGTCCTCGCGCTGTATGTTTTCAATAAGGGCGATCTCAAGGGCGTCCTCCGGGGCGGACTTCCTCAGGACCGCGGGCACGCGCTTCAGGCCCGCGAGCCTGGCCGCCCGCAGCCGCCTCTCTCCGGCGATGAGCCGGAAAGTGCCGTCCCCGGCGGAATAGACGATAAGGGGCTGAAGCACCCCTTTTGCCCTTATGGAGGCCGCAAGCTCCTCGATCTTCTCCTGCCGGAACCGCTTTCTGGGCTGCTGCTCCGAGGCGACTACCCTTTCGATCTCAAGTTCCACGGTCTCCATGCCCGCCTTGGGCAGGAGGGCCTCAATACCCCGTCCGAGTGCCGTTTTCATTTTTTATTCAAAAACTCCTTTGCAAATTGAAGATAGCTCTGCGCCCCCTTCGAGCGGGCGTCATACATGATGGCCGGCTTGCCGTGGCTGGGCGCCTCGGCCAGCGAGATATTCCTGGGGATCACCGTAGAGTAGACCTTCTCCTGGAAATGATCCCTCAGTTCGGTCTCGACCTGCCTTGTAAGCGTGTTCCTGGGATCGTACATGGTCAGCAATACCCCCTCCAGGTCGAGCGAAGGGTTATAAGACCCGCGGACCAGGGAAAGGGTCCGCGAGAGCATGCCGAGCCCTTCAAGGGAATAATACTCGCACTGGACCGGCACAAGGGCGGACCGGGCCGCCACAAGGGCGTTCAGCGTCAGAAACCCCAGGGAGGGCGGGCAATCTATTATGATGTAGCGAAAACGTTCCCTGACGGCCGAAAGCGCGTCCGAGAGGACCCGTTCGGCTCCGGGCCGCCCCGCGAGCTCGATCTCCGCCCCGAGGAGGTCCGGGGTCGAGGGGACCATCCAGAGCCGGTCGTGAGCGGCCGGCTTTATCGTCTCCTCAATGCCGGCCCTTCCGGAGAAGATGTCATAGAGGCCGGGCGGCTCCTTCGAAAGCCCCAGACCGCTCGTGGAGTTGCCCTGCGGATCGGCATCCACCAGGAGGATGTCCGCCCCGGCAAGCGCCAGCGAGGCCGAGAAGTTGACCGCCGTGGTCGTCTTGCCCACGCCGCCCTTCTGGTTCACAATCGCAATGATTTTTTCCATGCCGGAAAACCCTAAACCCCTCTTTCCCCCAAAAAACAAAAATTTATCCCGGCGCAGATTATATTAGCATGCGGCACCTGTATTTTAATAACCCGCAGCCAATTGGTAGTGGTACAGTCCGGTTAATCCGCGGGCAGATATTTGTTTATTCCGGGGGCGTTTGTATCTGCCCGCTCTTATGTAATAAGGGAGAGCCCATACCGGCCTGTTCTATGAAAGGGGAAAGGCCGACGGACGAGAGACGGCGCGTCTGAAAAAACCGGGGTGATCGCCCTTCAAAACGGCCAAATGGATCTTTTGGGTTACGCCCGGAATCCCGCCAAGGCGGGAAATGAATAGGGCAGGCAGGTAAATGGGCTCCGGGAACAAGCGAATATACCCATCCATGGGAGGGGGGGAGGGGCGATTGCCGCCGTAGCCGGCAAAGCCAACTGACCACTGCAGCCTATTGCGTTTGTGGTCAGTTGGCTTTAAAGCAACCAACGGGGGCGCCGAATAATTCAACACCTGCGCGGCCCTTTTTGATAAAATGTGCCGGTAATGAAAAAGATACTCATCGTCGACGGGCTCGATCCTTTCATCCGTGAGGAGAAAGATATCCTGAGCAGAAATGACTTCCATATATTCACGACAAAATCCGGACGCGAGGCCCTTGAAATCCATCGCCGGGAGATGGCCGACTTCATACTGGCCGATCTTAACGCCCCCGACCTTGCCGGCGACGAGCTTGCGAAGGCCGTGAGGCTTGACCCTTCGCTGAAACGCGTCTCAATCGTCATAGTGACCAGCCTGAAAAGGGCGGACCTCGAACGCTGCGCCTGCTCGGGCGCCAATGACTACATAACGCGGCCGATAGACCCCGAAAAACTCCTGGGCAAGGTGGCGCATCTTATAGACGTCCCCCGGAGAGGCGACTTGAGGGTGCTCATAAAGGCCCGCCTCATCGGCTCCATCGGCCAGGAACCCTTCTTCGGGACCACTTGCAACATAAGTGTTTCCGGACTCCTCCTGGAGACCGAAAAGGTGCTTGCCAAGGCGGACCTGATATCCTGCTCCTTCTTCATACCGGACGCCGAAAGGGTCTCGGCCAAAGGGGAGGTGGTGCGGGTCACCAGGCAGGAGGGAATATTCCACTATGGCGTCAGATTCGTCGAACTGCCGGAATGGGACACAAAGATCATAGAGACCTACGTCAGGAGGCACATGGACCCGAACGCGACCTGAAAAGAATGTTCCACGTGGAACATATTGCAGAACCCCGGCCCGGCAAAGCAAGGCAGAAAGCGGAGATGGGCGGGCTTGCCTATCTCGCCGCGGAGCACGGCCGGCGGTTCAACCCATTTTCTGACAATGGCGTCCCAAACAGGACCTGTATAAGCAAGCGCATGTGAGGCAAAAGGGAGACGAGCATGCCCCCTCCGCTTCTGCCTGGAGCAAATTAAAAGCCCAAACTGCACCATGCCACTGCCAAAATCTGGTAGTGTCTCAGTTCGGT
>JAJYGJ010000202.1 GCA_021790695.1 Nitrospirota bacterium
GTCATCGAGGCCTTCGCGAGCGCCATAAACGTCTACGCCGGGGGCGACATGGCGCTTGGCTCGGTGGTCAACCCCACGTTGGTCGAAAGCGCTTTCACGGACGACAAAAATACGTGGGAGCTGACGTACACTCCTGGCACGAGCGTCAGCCTTGCGGCCGGCGGCAATATAACCGTCACCGGCGATGATCAATTCCATTCGCCGTCAAATACCGACCTCGAGCTTGTCCTTCCGGCCACAGTGACAATGAACGCCGGGGGGGACATCCACCTGGCGAATAAATTTGCCATGACGCCCTCGGAAAATGGGAACCTCACCCTGACAGCCGGGGGCAATATTGACGGCTCAACATCCGGCCAAACCGCTTTAACGGTTCAGCGCGCATGGATGCTCATGTCCGACCTGGACGATACGGAGGGCGGCGGTGTATATACCCCTATTGCCTCGCTCGCGGATGTGCTGGCCCTCCCTGAAAGCATCACGATAGGGCAATTCAATACTGACTACGCGGCGGATACCATGTTTAATCCGTTGCTGCATGATCCGGGCAAGCTGCTGCACGGTTCTGATACCACGGGGGCGGTTACGGTCCATGCCGCGGGAGACATCAAGGACATCCAGCTTTTCCTGCCCAAGGAAGCCCGGATTTCGGCAGGTGGCAATATACAGGACCTCTATTATCTGGGCCAGAACAACCTGCACGGGGGCCAGGCTTCGGACGTGTCCGTGATAACGGCCGGCGGCGATATCATCATGAGCGCTTATTATAGTCACGATGCTTCAGGAGGGTCAGCGAACGCTGCGTATACAGGGTTTGAACAGGACGGTCCGGGTCTTCTAGTCGTTTCGGCCGGCGGGTCTATCGACCTGGGCATGACGGCGGGGATATCGGCGCCGGGCGCCTCCAATAACGCCCTGCTCGGGACGGAGGGCAGCGGCCTCGTAATAATAGCCGGGTATTCAAACCAGGGGAATTCAGCCGTGGGCAAATTGATCAGCAGCGCCCCCGGCGCCATCACCGGCAATCTGAATACCCTCTTTGGCGCCCTGGTGAAATACGGCGATGCCTGGCTAAAGGACAAGGGCGATTCGTCCGCCCAGACCGCGGACCTCGGAGGCGCCGACTCCGAAGTCCAAAATACGCTCGGTTCCCTTGGCTCCGCGGACGGCGCCGGGATCAAAATGACCTCTTCCCAGATCAGCACGCTTGCTGACAACAGCAGCATTTACATCATCTCCAAGGGCGGAATCGATGTGGGGCAGAGCGCATTTTTAACCCCGGTCCAGCAATCGCATAACCTGCTCCAAAATACCGGCATTTTCACCGCCGGGGGCGGGAATCCCAACCATGACCTCTACAACATAAACATCTACTCGGGCGGGGACCTGAACGTGAACGAATCCCGGGTGATGACCTTCTATGGCGGGACGATCAACATCTGGAGCGAGTACGGCAATGTCAACGCCGGCCGGGGATCCAAGGCGGCGGTGAACGCCTCGGCGCCGAAGAAAGTGGCCGTGCTTGACGGATCCGGAAATATCATCGGGTATACCATGCAATTCATCCCCCCGGCGGCGGGCAGCGGCGTCCGCGCCACGACATACAGCCCGGGGCCGGGGCGGCCGGGACCGGAAGCGGGAGATATCAATGTCTATACCCCGCGGGGCGTTACAGACGCGGGCGAGGCCGGGATTTCGGGGAACAACGTCACCATTGCGGCACAGCATGTTCTAAACGCCCAGAACATCAGCGTCTCCGGCATCGGGGCCGGCATACCGGTGCAATCCGCGGCCCCGGGCATGGGGGCGTTGTCGGGGGCAGGGTCGGTGGCGGGCGGCGCCACCCAATTGGCGCAGCAGACGGCGGGGTTAAGCGCTTCAAGCGCCGGCGTCTCGCAGGCGCTTGCAAACGCGATGCTGGACTGGCTGGATGTGACGGTCATGGACCTGTCGAACAACGAATTCGGCAGCAAGGGAAATGAACAAAAGGAATAAAAGGAAGACGGCTCGAATGGACATAAGATATCCTCTTTTCAAAAGGCGTTTGTTGACACGGATAGCGGCGGTGGCAGGGACGGTCTTTTTATTTTTAATCGTGGCGGTCCCGAACGCCCACGCGTGGTGGGACGGGAAATGGCACCAAAGAAGAAAAATCCAGTTTGACGCCTCATCCACCGGCGCTGATACCAAGGAAAACCTGACCGATATCCCGGTGCTCATTCGACTGCACGCGGGTAATTTCAGTTTCTCCGATGCCAAGCCTGACGGGTCGGACATCCGGTTCATAGGGGCCGACGACAAATCCCCGCTCAAGTTTCATATCGAAAAATTCGATCCCAAAAACGCGATTGCCCTGGTATGGGTGAAGGTCCCCGGGATATCGGGCGGTTCCAACCAGAATTTCATCTGGATGTATTACGGCAACCCCTCGGCGCCCGACGGCCAGGACAGGGGCGGCACTTATGATGTGAACCAGGTTGCCGTCTATCATTTCGGAGAGCAGGAGGGCCTCCCGAAGGACGCGACGTCCTACGGCAACAAAGCCGTCTCGTTTTCGGGAAAGCTGGGCCTGCCTGCTGTCGTGGGCAACGGGGCCCAGTTCAGCGGGGCCGGCGAGCAGATGAAAATCGCCCCGTCGCCCTCGCTCAATTTTTCAAAGGGGTTTACCTTCTCCGCCTGGGTCCGCCCGGAGCAGCCGGGGGAAAATGCCGGCCTTTTCTCCTGGGACGACGGCAGGCAGTCAATACTGATCGGCCTGGAAGGCTCGCAGGCTTATTGCAGTCTTCGTTCCGGCGGCGGGCGGACCATTACGACCCCCGCAACGCCGGTCCTGATCGCGAAACAGTGGCACCGGCTGACGGTAACGGTGGACCCGGAGAAAAAAATAACCCTGTACCTCGACGGCAACGTGGCCGCCACGGCAAATTTCAGCGCAGCGGTCCCGGCGCCCTCATCAGACATCATCATAGGGGCATCGTCCAAAGGCGGCAATGATTTCACCGGGGACCTGGACGAGGTGCGGCTTTCGAACATTGCCAGAACGGGAGGATGGGCCAAGGTCTCGTTCCAGGGCGAAAACCCTGACGGCATGCTGACGTCGGTCTCGGAGGAAGAATCCGGCGGAGGGAGCCAATCCCTGACCATCGAGCTGATGAAAGTCATCGTCCGCACGATCACCCTGGACGGATGGCTCATTATAGGAGTTCTTTTTCTGCTGGGGTGCGCGAGCCTGTTCGTTTTCATGCAGAAAATTACGATGCTGGGCCAGGCCGGAAAGACAAACCGGGCATTTGCCCAGACCTTCCGGCGGACCGATGATCCCACCGGCCTGGTTGAGAATGAAAATGAGGAAGAAGACTATACCGGGTCTCCGCTTTACCGTGTCTATCAGGCGGGATGCGAGGAGCTGAAGTTCTGGATGGAGAAGAAAGGCGCTGCGTCCACGGAGGGCAACATTGTTTCGGAGAGCGCCATGGACGCGTTCAAGGCCGCCATCGAGAAGGAGGCCATGTATGAGAGCAGGAAGCTCTCGGCCGGCATGATAGTCCTGAACATAAGTGTTGCCGGCGGCCCCTTTCTGGGGCTCCTGGGAACGGTCTGGGGCGTCATGAACACCTTTGCCAGCCTGGCCGTGAGCGGGGAGGCGAACCTCGCGGCGATCGCGCCCGGCGTCGCCTCAGCGCTGGCCTGTACGCTGGCCGGTCTGCTGGTCGCGATCCCGTCTCTTTTCGCCAGCAGTTATATCAACGGCCGGCTAAAGGACCTGAGCGCGGACATGAATGTCTTCATAGACGACTTCATCCTGAAACTAGAGGACAAACGGAGGGAAGCGGCATGAGACGGGCAAATCCCTATGACGACTATAAAGTGCACGATGAGATCAACGTGGTCCCGATGCTGGACCTCGCCTGGAACCTCCTGCTGGTGTTCATGATAGTCGTCACGGCGTCCGTGCAGGGGATCAGCGTCAACCTTCCGAAGGCAAGCGCAGCGGCCAGCAAAATACAGGCCACTACGAAGGCGATCACCATCACCTCGGATGGGACCATATACCTGGACAGCGCCCCTGTGACCATGGGAGAGCTGGAGAGCAGGCTCCGCCAATATAAGGCGGCGGACCCAAATTTCCCCGTGGTCATCAGAGGGGATGAAAAAATAGAATACAAAAAAATAATCGACGTCCTGGATCTGCTGCAGAGGCTTGATATTAACCAGCTTGCGCTTGTGACGCAGAAACTGGTCAAGTGACGAGATATTAAGGATATTCCGGGAGAAGGCGGGACGCATGTCAGGTAAAAAAGTCAAAAAGAAGACCCCGTTTTGGTTATGGGTTTTTATTGCCCTCATGGTGGTACTGGCAGGCGCGGGCGTTTATATCATTCAGGCGGTTTTGTCCGGCGGCGGCCCTCAAAAAAAGAGCTTCGTTACAGTGACCCTGTTGAAGCCGCCCCCGCCCCCCCCGCCGCCAAAAGTTAAACCTCCGGAACCGAAGCCGGAGATCCCCAAAAAAGAGGATATCGTTACCCCGCAGCCCAAGCAGGAAAGCAAACCCGCGGGGCCGCAGAATAAACCCGCGGGGCCGCTTGGGGTGGTCGGGAAGGGGACGGCCGGCGGCGACGCCTTCGGGCTGGTCGCAAGGACAGGCGGCAGGGGCATAACCGTCGGCGGGGGGGGCGGGCAGGGGAGGTTGTCCGCGCTCCTTAAATACGCCGGGTATACCCGGCTCGTGCAGAATGAAATCCGTGAAGCGGTGTTGAAACAGTTGAACGAAGACGGCGTCGCGGGAAAGTTCCAGACGGTGGTCAAGCTCGGACTGGACGCCAGGGGCGCTGTCACGAAATGCGTGATTGTCGGTTCATCGGGAAGAGGCAAAGTGGATGAAGCGGTCAAACAGACCCTTTCCAGCTTTAAACTCAGCGAGGCGCCGCCCGATGGAATGCCAAGGTGGCTGACCATCAGGATTGTTTCCCCGGGCTGATATTTTCATCAACGGCCGACCCGGAAAAAATAAAAAAGAAAGGTCAGACGTGCAGAATGAGGCGAGGTGGCGAAATCATGGCATTTACAATCTCCAAGTGCCCGAAATGCATATATACGGGCATCATGGCGGCGCTTGTCCTGATCTTTTCCGGATGTG
>JAJYGJ010000205.1 GCA_021790695.1 Nitrospirota bacterium
TTTAGTTACATTATTGCCTGTATCATGTCCAGATCATGTATGATTTTTTTTAAAACCATTCCTCCTGTTATCTTTAGTTGGACTCAAAACCCCGGCGGGTCGTTTGTGTATAAAACGGTGCCGTCCGGCAGATTGATCCTGTATATCACCGCGGGCCGTCTTGTTTTAACGCGCCGCCACCTGTTCCGCACGAATTTCAGGTATTTCCCCGCCGGCTCGCGGCCGTCCAGGCCGCCGGCGGACCCTCCCCGATATGAGATGAGGACCCTCCTTATATAATTCCTGGTCTCGCTGTAGGGGGGGATTGCTCCGTATTGCTCGATGAACTGGGGCCCCGCGTTATACGCCGCGAGGGCAAGGGGCAAATTGCCGTCGAAGCGCTCGAGCAGATGGCTTAAGTATCTGACACCCCCGTCGATGTTCTCCGACGGGTCAAAAGGGTTGCAAACGCCCAGTGAGGCGGCCGTCGCCGGCATGAGCTGCATAAGCCCCATTGCGCCCTTGGGTGAGACCGCAGTGCAATCAAACCCCGATTCGGCCCGGATTACGGCCCTCACAAGCGACGGGTCCATCCGGTATTTTTCAGATTTACTCTCTATGAGTTTTTCCATCCGCGCGCTGGAAAGGCCCCCGGTGTTTAAAGAGGCTCCCCGGGTAGGGATTGCCGGCCGCCGTTTCATTGCCGGCCCGCCGTGGTCATCAACCGGACGATAATCGGACTTCACCCGGACCGCCCCTGTCACGGGGGTGTCCGAGAAGTGGAGGACGCCGTCCGGGCCAACGTACCTGTAAATCACGGCCCCGGCCCGATGGGCCGGAAAAAGGAGCAGGGCCGCCGCCAAAACGAGCGCAAACATGCCTACTATTAAACCCTATGGGGCGCTCATAGTCAATTGAACCGGGGATTTCGGGCGGCGGACCTCAAAAAAAAGAAAGAGGGCGCACCCCGGACGGGATGCGCCCTCGATCATATTTTATCCGGAAGTTGCTTATAACAATTTCTGGACGTTTGCAGCCTTGGGGCCACGTTCTCCCTCGACTATCTCGAAGTTTACCTTGTCGCCTTCATTAAGGGTCTTGAAACCATCGACCATTATGGCGGAATAATGTACAAATATATCGGGCCCCTTTTCCTGTTGGATGAACCCATACCCCTTGGTCTCGTTAAACCACTTCACCTTTCCCTCATACGACATGCTTCCGACCCTCCTTCTTCCCTCCCTGGGAAATAAAGTGCTTCTTTTGGACCTGATAGACAGGTTCATACCCTTTATAGCACGCGTTAAGCGCATTGTCAATAATTTTTTCGCGCCGCAGTTTCCACTGGGGACTTGCCGGGTTTTGGCCTAAAACCCCCTGATAATATTGAATTTACAATTCCCCGCAGCTTGTCGCGGGGCGGGTTTTTCCGAAACGGAAGCCGGCAGGCGGGCTTGAAAACGGCAACCCCGGGGATGGCCCCCGCGTCGCAAGAATTCAAAGGCCCCCTGATTGCGGATAATATGGTAATATCCCGGTTTCTGTAAACGGCTGGCAACCCGGAGGCAATCCATCTGAATTGCACCCCGGGATTTCCCTGATTGAATTATGACCGGTTAACTGCTAAAATATATTAAGAAAATCTTCGTTTTTTTTGTTTTCGAGAGAGTGGGCGACCACTCTTTTGTTTTATATGGGCAGAATAGAGACCAGGATAAGACAACTGGCCCTGGAGGCGGCCGGCGGACTGGGTTATACGGTGGAGGCAGTGGAACTGCTCGGAAGCGGGCAAAGACTTGTCTTGAGGATAAAAATAGATAAGGAAGGCGGGGTCACAATAAGGGACTGTGAGCTTATGAGCAGGGAAATGGGCGCGCTTCTGGATGTGGAAGACCTTATCCCCGGCCGTTATCTCCTCGAGGTCTCCTCTCCGGGACTGGACAGGCCGCTCAAGGGCCCGGCCGATTTCGCCAGGCAAAAGGGCAAGCTCATCAGGGTTTCCACCAAAACCCCCTTCGAGGGGCAGACTTTCCTCATCGGCAGACTGGAAGAGGCGGAAGAAGACCTTTTTTTCATACGGGTGGGGGAAAAGGTCCTGGAGATCCCTTACGAGGCCGTGTCGAAGGCCCGGCTGGAAATAGAGATTTAGTGTTTCATTAGGGGGGAGATGGATAATGAAAGAGATAGCGTTTCTCATTGACCAGATTTGCCGCGAAAAGGGCATCTCCAAGGAAGTCCTTGTGGGAGCGCTCGAATCCGCCCTGCTTTCGGCGGCGCGGAAACGTTACGGCGGCAAGCCCAACATAAACCTGCGGATCGATCCGGACACGCTCAAGATAAGCGTCTTCGAGGAAAAGCGCATAGTGCCGGTGCCGGCCAACCCGGATGAGGAGATATCCGTTGAAGAGGCCGCCCAAGAGTTTCCCGGGAAGGCCGAGGGGGATATGGTGGAGATACCCCTGGCGCCAATGGATTTCGGACGCATAGCGGCCCAGACGGCCAAGCAGGTGATTCTGCAGAGGATGCGGGAGGCGGAGCGAGACGCTCTTTTCAAGGAATTCAAGGGGAAAGTGGGCCAGATTGTGAGCGGCAGCGTTCTCCGGAGGGAAAAGGGTTTTTACTACGTCAACATCGGCAAGACGGAGGCGATCCTGCCCCTCAAGGAGACCCTGGCCGGCGAGACGCTGCGCCGGGGGGATTTCTTAAGGGCCTATATAGAGGACATAAGGCTCACCCCCAAGGGGCCCGTGATCATCATCTCCAGGGCCTCCCCGAAATTCGTGGCGGAACTCTTCGCCATGGAGGTGCCCGAGATCGCCGAGGGGCTCGTCAAAATAAAGGACATAGTGCGCGAGCCGGGCGAGAGGACGAAGATCGCCGTCTATTCCACCGACTCTTCCATAGACCCGGTTGGCGCGTGCGTTGGGATGAAGGGCACGAGGGTTCAATCCATAGTGCGGGAATTGAAGGGGGAGAGGATTGATATAATCCCCTGGAACGATGACCCGCGCGTCCTGATAGCCCGCGCCCTGAGCCCGGCGACGATAGACCGCGTCGGCATAAACGAGGAGGAGAAGACCGCAATGGTAGTGGTCACCGACCAGCAGCTCTCGATCGCCATCGGCAAGAAGGGGCAGAACGTGAGGCTCGCCATGAAGCTCACCGGCTGGGACATAGACATAATAAGCGACACCGAGTATTCCAAGATAAAGATGGAGGAAGCGGAGGCCGCCTTTGACGAAGCCCTGAGGGACACCAAAAAGGAGAGGGAAAAGCAGGGAAAAGAATAGGGCGGACGAGATGATCGAAAAGCTCAGACGCAACTTCGAAAACGGCATTGAAAAATTCAAATGGTTTTCGGGCCTTTTGAACGAACGCCTGAAGGTCGAGATCGCGTATTTCAGGTTTGCGGGCCGGGCCGAGAAGCTCAGGCAGGAAAAAGACGAATTCGCCAGGGAGATAGGCGAGAGGGTCTTCGAGGAAAGGCACCAGTTGTCCATCCTGGCCAGGGATGAAAACCTGAAGGGGCTTTTGAAGGAGATGGAACTGGTGAGCGAGGAATTAAACGGGCTGGTCGAGCTGGCCTCAAAGGTCGGGAAAGAAAAGTGATCCGGAAGGGAAAATGAGCGGCAGGGAAAAATGATCCCGGGGGGCGGCTGGCTTTACTTTTTTTCGGCTGTGGCGGGCCTCGTCGCCGGCTCTTTCGCCAATGTCTGCATTTACCGGATGCCGAGGGGCCAGTCCGTCGTGAGGCCGGCCTCGCGCTGCCCCTCCTGCCAAAACCCCATCAAACCCTGGCACAATATACCGCTTCTGAGCTATCTGATGCTCAGGGGCAGGTGCAAGGCCTGCGGCGAGCCCATTCCTGCAAGGTACCCGGCAGTAGAGGCCCTGACAGGTTTTTTGTTTGCTGCCGCCGCCTGCAGGTACGGGATCACCCCCGCCACCCTGTTTTATTTCGTCTTCATAACGGCCCTGGTCGTCATTGCCTTCATAGATTTTGATTTTCAGATCATCCCCGATGAGATAACCCTCCCCGGCATCCCGGTCGGGATACTGGCGGCATGGCTCTTCCTGCCCGACCCGTTTTACAGGACCTTCGATATGGGGATAGCCGTCTCCGCCATCGGGGCGGCGACCGGGTTTGCCCTTTATTACTCGATAGCATTCCTGTCGCGCGGGGGCATGGGGGGCGGAGACGTAAAGATGATGACAATGGCGGGGGCCGTGCTCGGATGGAAAGGGGTCTTGCTGACTACCTTCCTGGCCAGCCTCATGGGTTCCGGCGTGGGGATCTATCTCGTGGCTTTCAAGGGTAAAGGGAGGAAATCAAAGATCCCCTTCGGCCCGTTTCTTGCCGCCGGCGCGCTTTTCAGTCTTTTTTTCGGCCAGGAGATCGTATTCTGGTACCTGAGATATGGACGCTGATAATCCCCTTTTGCGCCTGATCACCCCGTTTTCTCTTCTGATGGTCTGCACCCTGCTGTTGCTCGCCTTCATGTTGATGCTCCTCAGGAAATTTTCACGCGGCAGGCGGGCCGCCCCCGGCAAGCCCACGAGGACCTCCGAGATCGGGTTCGTGGTAAACACCTTTCAGGACCTGGTAAGAAAGCTCAAGGACAACGAAAAGCAACTCGTGGACTTGAGAGCCAGGGCCGAAGACAGGGCGAGCCTGAGCGAAAACCTGAGCGAGAACATACTGGAGAGCGTTCCAAGCGGAGTCATCAGCTTCAACGAAGACCTGGAGATTACCATGGTCAACTCCTCGGCTGAAAGGATAATGGGCTTTAAAAGACGGCAGGCCGTGGGGAAAAAACACGGCGAGGTCCTGAACGGCCAGATGGCGCGACTTATTGAACGGAAAAAGACGATCGAAAGACAGGAACTGCCTTATACGGCGTCCCCGGCCCGGCAGCTCTGGCTCGGCTTCTCCCTGAATCCCCTGCGCGACGCCGGGGGGCGCAGGGCCGGACTGATCCTCGTCTTCACGGACCTGACCGAGCTGAAAGTGCTCGAAAGGCAGGCCGAACTGAGACGCAGGCTTTCAAGCCTGGGGGAGATGGCGGCGGGGCTGGCCCATGAGCTTAGAAACTCAATGGCCGTGATAGCCGGCTACGCGAAGTTGCTCGTCAGGGCGGACCGGAGATCGGAA
>JAJYGJ010000004.1 GCA_021790695.1 Nitrospirota bacterium
GTGGTCTGTCCGGGGGCCAGGGCGGACCAGTCCGCGGGCTGGCCCGCGGACTGGTCCGCTGTGGACTGGGGAGCAAGATACGATGAGGCCGCGGAGCGGATAGGGCTCATATCGGAGCGGATTCAGATGCGGCGGCCGGGCCATGGCCGGGGGCGGCCTGAAGCGCCGGCCTCCTTCACCGGGGAGGTGAAACTGGAGCATGAAATGAGCGAGGACCGCTACGTGCGGATGGTAAGGCGCGCCAAGGAATATATAGCGGCGGGCGACATATTCCAGGCAAACCTTTCCCTGCGTGTGCGGGCGGGGATGGGCGGGACGGACCCGTGGGACGCATACCGCCTGCTCCGGGGCATAAACCCCTCGCCTTTCGCCGCTTTCATGGATTTCGGGGATTTCTTCATTGCGGGTTCCTCCCCGGAGAGGCTGGTCAAGCTCTCACGGGGCGGGGTGGTCGAAACAAGGCCGATAGCCGGCACCAGGCCGCGGGGCAGGGACGCGCGGGAAGACATCGCCCTCAGGGCCGAGCTTCTGCTTAACGAAAAGGAGAAGGCGGAGCACACAATGCTTATCGACCTTGAAAGAAACGACATAGGCAAGGTGGCCGGATACGGCAGCGTGGAAGTAAACGAATTCATGACGACGGAGGGTTATTCCCACGTCATGCACATCGTCTCCAACATCAGGGGGAGGCTTGCCGGGGGCAAGGGGATGTTCGACTGTCTTCGGGCCCTCTTTCCGGGCGGGACGATAACGGGCGTGCCAAAGGTCCGGTGCATGGAGATCATAAACGAGCTTGAGCCGTCAAGGAGGGGGCCCTACACGGGCTCCGCCGGGTATTTCGGATTTTCCGGGGCCATGGACATGAATATCGTGATAAGGACTTTTCTCATCAAGGACGGCGCCGCGTACGTCCAGGCGGGGGCCGGCATCGTGGCCGATTCCGTACCGGCGAGGGAATACAGGGAGAGTCTCAAAAAAGCGGAGGCCCTCCTGCTCGCTCTCAAACAGGCCGGGGTCAGGAGGCCATCTCTATGAGCTTTTCCGCTATCTGCACGGCGTTCAGGGCCGCGCCTTTCCTTAGATTGTCGGAGACGAGCCAGAGGTTGAGGCCGTTTTCAATCGATTCGTCCTCCCTTATCCTGCCCACGAACGTCTCGTTTTTCCCTGTCGCGTAGAGGGGCAGCGGATAGATGTTTTTTTCCGGCGCGTCGTAGACGATGACGCCCGGCGCAACCGAAAGCACCGCCCTGGCCTCGTCGGCCGAGAGCTTCTTTTCGGTCTCGATATTGACGCTCTCCGAATGGCCCCTGAAGACCGGCACCCGCACGGTGGTTGCCGTGACCCGGATGCTCGAATCCCCCATGATCTTCCTCGTCTCATGGACCATCTTCATCTCTTCCTTCGTATAGCCGTTTTCAAGGAACTTGTCTATGTGGGGCAGCACGTTGAAGGCTATCTGGTACGGATAGACCTTCGAGGACGGGTCCTTGAAACTGAGGATGTCCCTTGTCTGGTCCAAAAGCTCGTCCATGGCCTTTCTGCCAGTGCCGGAGACCGCCTGGTAGGTGCTGACGACGACCCTCTTTATCCTGGCCGCGTCGTGGATGGGTTTAAGCACCACGACCATCTGGATGGTCGAGCAGTTCGGGTTGGCTATTATCCCCGTTTGCCATTTGAGGTCCTGGGGGTTTACCTCGGGCACCACGAGGGGCACCTTGGGGTCCATGCGCCACTGGCTGGAGTTGTCCACGACGACGCAGCCGCTTTGGGCCGCGACGGGCGCCCAGACGGCGGACCTCTCCGCGCCGGCCGAAAAAAGCGCTATGTCCAGGCCCTTGAACGAGTCCTCCCCGAGTTTCTCGACAAAGACGTCCTTGTCCAGGTAGGTGAGCCTGACCCCTTCGGAGCGCTCGGAGGCGAAAAGCCGGAGGGTCTTGATGGGGAACCTCCGCTCCTCAAGGACCGATATCATCTCGTTTCCCACGGCGCCGGTCGCGCCGACCACCGCCATGTTGTATCTGTCTTTTTTCTTAAGCATGCAAGTTCAAACGCTCCTTAAATGGAAATAGTTTCAAAGACAATCCAAACTTTATATTAGCGTAACCGTATCAGCGCGGGCAAGGGATTTGAGGGTAGGGCAGTGGTACAGCTCGGTTAATCCACGGGCAGATATTTTTTATTCCGGGGGCGTTTGTATCTGCCCGCCCCTTTCATTCGGGTCGCCCCAGCATGATGTGTGCGGCCCGCATTGGCGCGGGCAGCGAACCGCCGGCCGCACTCCGCCCCTTTTACCGCTCTTCCTTGAGGAGCTTGTACTCTATGCTGTCCACCAGGGCTTGGTAGGACGCCTCTATGATGTTTTCCGAGACCCCGACCGTGCCCCATTTCTCCCTTCCGTCGCCGGACTCTATGAGCACCCGCACGTTGGCCGCCGTGCCCTTGCCCGCCGTAAGCACCCGTACCTTGTAGTCCTTGAGTTTCACGGCCTTCAACTCGGGATAGAATTTTTCCAGGGCCTTTCGGAGCGCGCCGTCGAGGGCGTTGACGGGGCCGTCCCCCGTGGCGGCCGTATGCTCGACGTTGCCGCCGATCCTGAGCATGATGGTGGCCTCATTAATCGGCACTTCCCCTTCGCTTCGTTTCTCGATGATGACCCTGAAACCCACGAGGTCGAAGAATCTCCTGTGCAGGCCGAGGGCCTTTTTCATGAGAAGCTCGAAAGACGCCTCGGCCGCTTCGAACTGGTAGCCCTGGTTTTCCATCTCCTTCAGGTCGCGCGCTATGTCGGCCAGCAGCGGAGAGCGCTCGTTTATCTCCACGTTGAACTCCCTGGCCTTCTTGAGGATGCTGCTCCTGCCGGCCAGGTCGGAGACTAGGACGCGCCTGCGGTTGCCCACAAGCTCGGGCCCGATATGCTCATAGGTGCCGGGGTGCTTCATCACGGCGCTCACGTGCACCCCCGCCTTGTGCGCGAAGGCGCTGTCGCCGACGAAGGGCTGGTGCCTGAAATGCCCCATGTTGGCAAGCTCCGTGACGAACCGCGATATCCCCCTCAGCTTCCCCAACTCCTCATCGGTGACGCACTCCACCCCCATCTTGAGCTTCAGGTCCGGTATCAGGGAGCAGAGATTTGCGTTTCCGCAGCGCTCGCCGTAGCCGTTTATGGTGCCGTGGACCTGTACGGCCCCCAGCCCGACCGCTATGAGGGAGTTGGCCACGGCGCACTCGGAGTCATTATGGGCGTGGATGCCGAAAGGGGACCGGACGCGTTTTTTGACTTCTTTGATCGTCTGCGCCAGCGCATCGGGGAGTGTTCCGCCGTTGGTGTCGCAGAGGACAAGGCAGTCCGCCCCGCCCTCGTGCGCCGCCTGGAGACACTTGATCGCGTACTCCGGGTTGGCCTTGTAGCCGTCGAAGAAATGCTCCGCGTCGAAAAAGACGGTCTGCACGTGCGATTTGAGAAAGGTAACGGAGTCCCGTATCATGTCCAGGTTTTCTTCGAGCGGCACGCGGAAGGCCTCCGTCACGTGGAAGTCCCAGCTCTTGCCGAAGATCGTGACCGCCTCCGCCCCGGAGGCGACCAGGTGGCGGAGGTTCTGGTCGTCCGCGGCCCTGTGCCCGGGCCTGCGCGTGCTGCCGAAGGCGACGATCTTTGCCTTTTTGAGCGCCGCGCGCCTCACCTTCTGGAAATATTCCGAGTCCCGCGGGTTGCTGGCCGGCCAGCCGCCCTCGATGTAATCGACCCCCAGTTCGTCCAGTTTTTCAGTTATCCTCAGCTTGTCCTCGGCCGAAAAGGAGATGTCCTCGGCCTGCGAGCCGTCCCTGAGGGTGGTGTCATAAATGAATACGCGCCGCATATATGGGAATAATTTAACATATCCCCCCTTTTCTTGACCAAAAGGGCGCCGCTGTGTTATTTTTTGGGGCTCGGCTAAAAAATTTTTGAGAGAATTCCGGAGGTCTTTCTTTAAAGAAATGCTCAAACGTTACCTGCTGGCCCCGGGACCGACGCCCGTGCCGCCGGAAGTCCTTTTGCGGATGGCCATGCCGGCCATACATCACAGGGCGCCGGACTTCATCCCGATATTCGAGTCGGCCAAAAACAGGCTCAAATGGCTCTGCCAGACCGGAAACGACGTCCTCATCCTGACCGCCAGCGGCACCGGGGCGATGACGGCCTGCGTGAACAATTTCCTCTCCCCGGGCGACCGCGTGCTGGTGGTCAACGGCGGGAAATTCGGCGAGAGATGGACTAAGATATGCGGCGCCTACGCTGTTTCGGTGGAGGAGGTAAAGGTCCCATGGGGGCGCGCGGTAAAGCCGGAAGACGTGGCCCGCGCGCTTGAAAGAGACCCGGAGATCAAGGCGGTCTTCATGCAGGCGGTCGAGACTTCCACCGGCGTTTACCACGACGTGGAGGCCGTCGGGGGCGTTATAAAGGGAAAAAAGGCGCTCTTCGCGGTGGACGCGATAAGCGCCCTTGCCGTCCACGATCTGAAGACCGACGCCTGGGGCGTGGACCTGATGGTCGGGGGCTCTCAAAAAGGCTTGATGCTGCCTCCCGGGCTTGCCTTCCTCAGCGTTTCGGAGAAGGCATGGGAGATGGCGAAGGGATCGAAGTCGCCGCGCTTTTACTTCAATCTGAAAAAGGAAAGGGAGGCGCTTAAAAAGAACCAGACCAACTTCACCCCCGCGGTCACGCTCATAGCGGGACTGGATGCGGCCCTGGAGATGATCGAACGGGAAGGGCTCCGGGAGGTCTTCGCCAGGCACGCCAGGCTCGCCGGCGCGATGAGGCGGGCAGTGGGCGCCATGGGGCTTGAGATCTTTCCGGCCGAGTCGCCAAGCAATTCGCTGACGGCGATAAAGGCCCCGGAGGGGACCGACGGGCAGGAGATCTATAAAAGACTGAGGGAAATCTACGGGGTCACGGCGGCTGGGGGGCAGGACCAGCTCAGGGGCAAGGTGTTCCGCGTTGCCCACATGGGCTATGCCGGCGTCTTTGACGTTATCACGGCCGTCTCCGCAATCGAGATGACACTGAAGGGTTTAGGCCACCCGCTAAGGCCCGGAAGCGGGGTGGGCGCAGCGGAAGAGGCGTTCCTCGAACAGACGGCATCATGATGAAAGTACTGGTAAGCGACAACATCTCCCCGAAGGGGATCGAAATACTGAAGGGCGCCGGCCTCGATGTGGACGTTCGGGTCGGCCTCGGCCCGGAGGAACTGAAGGGTGCGATCCCCGCCTACCACGGGCTGGTCATAAGGAGCGCAACCAGGGTGACGGCCGATATCATCGATGCGGCGGTGAACCTGAAAGTGATAGGCAGGGCCGGCTCGGGCCTCGACAACGTGGACAGGGCGGCCGCGACAAAAAAGGGGATCGTCGTTATGAATACGCCGGGCGGCAACACCATAACGGCCGCCGAGCACACCATGGCCATGCTCTTTTCGCTCGCGAGGCCGATCCCCCAGGCCTCGGAGAGCATGAAACGGGGCGTCTGGGACAAAAAGAGGTTCATGGGCGTCGAGCTCTATGGAAAGACCCTTGGACTGGTGGGGATGGGCAATATAGGCGGCCAGGTGGCCAAAAAGGCCAGGGGACTCGAGATGAACGTCATAGCCTACGACCCTTTCCTGAACGAGGAGAAGGCAAAGAGCCTGGGCGTTGAACCTGTGGGCCTTGAAGAGCTGTGGAAAAGGGCGGACTTCATCACCGTTCACACGCCGCTCACACCCGAGACGAAAAACCTCATCAACGCGGGGACGCTCTCGCTCATGAAGGACGGGGTAAGGGTAATAAACTGCGCCCGGGGCGGGATCGTGAACGAGGACGACCTGCTGGGCGCCCTCAACTCGGGCAAGGTGGCCGGCGCGGCCCTTGACGTCTTCGAGACGGAACCGCCGCGGGATTATTCCCTCTGCCGGCATGAAAACGTGGTCTGCACGCCCCATCTGGGCGCGGCCACGAAGGAGGCCCAGGAAAACGTCGCGGTGGCCGTGGCCGAGCAGGTCGCCGATTATCTCGTCCGGGGCACCATAAGAAACGCCGTGAACTTCCCGTCCATACCGGTGGAGCAGGTCCCGCTGCTGGCCCCTTACATAAACCTGGCCGAGAAGATGGGGGGTTTCGCGGCGCAGGTATTCGAATACGCCCCCAGGGAGCTTACGATCGAATACATGGGCGAGGCCTCCGGGTTCAACGCCGGCCCGGTCACGATGGCGGCCGTGAAGGGGTTTCTGGCCCCGGCGCTGGGAGATACCGTCAATTTCGTGAATGCGCCCCTCATAGCCAGGGAGCGCGGCATAGAGATCAGGGAGACCAGGACGCCGGAGTCCGGCGACTACCGGAGCATGCTCTGTCTGAGGATAAAGGGCGAAATGGAGGGCTATCTCTGCGGCACCCTTTTCAGCAGGAAGGACCCACGGATAATAGGCCTTGACGGCGCCCAGGTGGAGATAATCCCGGAGGGGACCATGCTCTTCATGATGAACAACGACAGGCCGGGCCTCATAGGGGCCGTGGGCACATTTCTTGGCAGCCACGGCATAAACATCGCCCGCATGTTTTTTGGCAGGGAGTCGGAGGGCGGCACCGCCATTTCGGTTGTAAGCGTGGACAGCCCGCTCACGGGTGAACTCCTCCGGGAACTGAGGGATATCCCCAACATCCTGTCCGTAAAACAGGTGGTCCTCTGATGCCGGCCCTGGTGGTGGCCGGGGCCCAGTGGGGCGACGAGGGCAAGGGCAAGCTCGTGGACTACCTGGCCATGCGGGCCCGCATCGTGGCGCGCTATCAGGGCGGCCATAACGCCGGCCATACGGTCGTTATAAACGATGAAAAGTTCATACTCCACCTGATCCCCTCCGGCATCCTTCACGAGGGGAAGCTCTGCGTCATAGGAAACGGCGTGGTCATAGACCCGGCCTGCCTCATAGAGGAGATGGACGTGCTCATCGCCCGCGGCGTGCCGATAGGGGACAATCTGGTCATCTCGCAAAACGCCCACCTCATCATGCCCTACCACATGGCGCTTGAGGCGGCCGGCGAGTCGCTCATGGGCGCCAAAAAGATAGGCACCACCGGGCGCGGCATAGGCCCGGCTTATGTCGACAAGATGGCGCGCTGCGGCATAAGGATGGCGGACATCCTGAACCCCCCGCTTTTCAGGGAGAGGCTCAGGGTCAACGTCGAGAAGGCAAACCGCCTGCTCGCTTGCCTCTACGGGGCCCCGGGTTTCGATCCCGATGAAGTCTTCGACAGGTACCTGGGTTACGCAAAAAGGCTCGAAAGATACGCGGGAAACGCCGGAGAGGTGATAGACCGCGCGCTCCGCGAGGGGCAAAACGTGCTTATCGAGGGCGCCCAGGGCACGCTTCTGGACATAGACCACGGGACCTATCCCTACGTGACATCGTCCAGCGCCTCGGCCGGCGGGGCATGCACCGGGCTTGGCATAGGGCCTGCGATGATAACAAAGGCCATGGGCGTGATAAAGGCATATACGACCCGCGTGGGCGGCGGCCCGTTCCCCACGGAGCTGGACGACGAACTTGGCGAGCAACTGCGCCGCAGGGGCGGCGAGTACGGGGCCACGACTGGCAGGCCCAGAAGGTGCGGCTGGCTCGATATCGTCTCCCTGACCCATTCCGTGCGCGTGAACGGCTTTGGCGGCTTCGCGCTTACAAAACTCGACATACTGGACGGACTGGACGTCATAAAGGTCTGCACGGCGTACATGCTTGACGGAAAGATCACGCGCGAATTCCCGGCCGATGCGGCCGCCCTTGAGCGCTGCCGGCCCGTTTACGAGGAGCTTGCCGGATGGAAGGAAAGCACGGCCGGCGTCAGGCGATGGGAAGATCTGCCCGAAAACGCGAGGATATACGTGGGGTGGATCGAGGAAAGACTGGGCATCGGCGCCGACATGATAGCCACGGGCCAGCGCAGGGACGAACTGATAGTCAAACGGGAGAATTTCCAGCCATGAGTCCGTGGGTTTCCGTACAAAGGCCATAAGCCGCCTCCTCGACGCCGTCATGGACGGTTTCTTTCCGTCGCGCTGCCCGTCCTGCGGCCAATCGTCCTTCGGCTCCGCGTATGCCCCCTTTTGCGAGGGCTGCTGGGGCGGGATTTCTCCCTGGGAAGGCCCCTGCTGTGATGTCTGCCGCGAGCCGCTTGACTCGGAGCACGCCGTGCGCTGCGCGGCGTGTCTTGAGGAGGAGCCCGCGTATAAGAGGGCTTTCGTCTTCGGGCTTTTCGAGGGCGCGCTCAGAACGGCGATCCACAGTTACAAGTTCGCTCCGGCCAGGAGGCTTTCCGTCCCGCTGGCCGGACTGCTCCGGGAAAGCGGGCTGCCGCGGGCGGACGCGGTTACCGCCGTGCCGCTTTCAAAAAAGAGGCTCCTTGAGCGCGGGTTCAACCAGAGCATGCTCCTGGCCAGGCACGTGGCGAAATGGTCCGGGGCCGAGCTTCTTCCCCATGCGCTTGTCAAAAAAAGGGATACCCCGCCCCAGGCGGGGCTGACAAGGAAGGAGCGGGCGCGCAACCTTCGTGGGGCGTTTCTTGCCGCCCGGGGCGGCTTGACCGGCATGACGGTACTGCTTATTGACGACGTAATCACGACCGGGGCCACCGTCAGGGAGTGTTCGAAGGCGCTGGCCGGGGCAGGGGCCGGAACGGTCTTCGTCGCCGCGCTGGCACGGACGAAGAGATGAGGGGGAAAGGGGTTTGAGTCAGATTTGCGGGGCAATGCCGGCATCTGCCTGTCCTTTCATGCGGTCACGCGGTTCCGGGCGTGTCCCGAGAGGGCCGGTTGAATCCTCTTTAGGGCGAAGAGCAAAGAGCCGGCGGGATGCGGCGCTGCGCATCCGTCCGCCTGTTCCCTCTCTCAAGGAGCAGGCAGACGCCGGCTCCGTAATTGTTGACGCTCAGGGCGGGAGAAAATGAAAAGTTTACATTTTGCCCTTGAATCAATTATCTTTTTAGAATGATCGATTTGCACACGCACACCGTATTGAGCGATGGCGAGCTGCTGCCCTTTGAACTCGTGCGGAGGGCCGCCGTCGCCGGTTACAGGGCGATCGGCATTACCGACCACGTCGACTCCTCCAATATCGACTTCGTGATCCCCAGGATCGTAAAGGCCGCCGGCAAACTGAAGGGCGCAATGCCGGGGCTGGAGGTGGTGCCGGGGGCCGAGATAACGCACGCGCCGCCCGGGCTTGTGAGGGACCTTGTGAAAGAGGCCAGGGGACTTGGCGCCTGCATTGTCGTGGTGCACGGGGAGACGCTGGCGGAGCCGGTGGCGGAGGGCACAAACCGGGCCGCCATCGAAGCCGGGGCGGACATACTGGCCCATCCCGGCCTGATAAGCATAGAGGACATCCTCTTCGCAATGGAAAAATCCGTCGCGCTGGAGATCACCGCGAGGAAGGGCCACTCGATCGCCAACGGCCATGTCGCCCAGGCGGCCGTGAAGTTCGGGGCCCAGATAGTCATCAATACGGACGCCCACGCCCCGGGCGACCTGGTGACCAGGATTGAGGCCGAAAGGATACTGATGGGGGCCGGGATCGGCAGCGAGCGCATCTCCCCGGTATTCGATACGGCCAGGAGCATCCTTGAAAGGGCGTTGAGGAGGAACTGAAATCAGATGCCGCGGTCAATAAAAAAACCCGTAAAAAAACAGTCCGCGAAAAGGACCGGGGCTGAAGACATACCTGTTTACAGCGATCTGAGGGAGGGCATCGCCAGACGCAAAAAGACGTTTGTCTCTGTCGCCGTAACGGTCGCCGCCGTCCTTGCCGTCGCCGCGGGCCTTTATTTTCACCACGAGAGCGCGGTGGCCAGGGCGAACTATTATAACGCCAGGGGTTACGCCGTTTTCTACGGGCTCTCCCCGGAAACGCCCGCCGCCGGCGCGCAGAGATACGCTCAGGCCCTTTCATGGTTTGAAAAGGCATACGGCGCCAGGGCGTCCGCCTATTCGCTTTACTATATCGGGGCCTCCCGGTATGAGCTTGGGCAGTATGACCAGGCCGTAAAGGCGCTTTCCCGCGTCCGGAGCCTCTATCCCGACGACGCGCAGTTCGTGCCCCTGTCGCTTTACAAGACCGCCATGATCGAACTACAGCTTGGCAAAAAAGGCGAGGCCCTGAAATACCTGAGGATGATGGAGAACTCCCGGTTTGACGCCCTCAAGGACATGGCCTATTATGAGGACGCAAGGCTTCTTGAATCCATGGGGAAAAAAGACGCGGCCTCACGGAAGTTCGAGGAGCTGATCGGGAAGTTCCCGCAGTCTCCATACGCCGTCGATATCGAGGCCCAACGGGCCGCCGGGAAAGCCCCTTCCAAACAAACGCCAAAACCCGCCAGATAGACGCCCGGGATTATCAAGACAACCGGGACGGCTTTCAACGAAAACCGATTTCGGGTTCTCCGGATTTTGCGCGGGTGTCATCCCGGCTTGTCCTGAATCCTTCCCGGCAGGCCGTTATACAGGTCCCTCATCGGAAAGATTCCGCCCGATTTTGGGACGGTCCTAATCAATTGCCTGATTTGTGACGATATAAGTAATGAAAAGCAGTTTATTACCCGGGAAATTTAAAAACCGGGGCGCAACCGAGGAGGATGACGTGAACGTCAGGAGACTTCTGCTTACCGTGGGGATCACCAACGCGGTTATTATGGGTCTTATACTTTCCATATTCATCGTATATACAGGCAAGGCCAGGGCCAGGACGGCAAAGATGGTACACGTGGACCAGGCCCTGCTGCTGGACCTGGACAACATGTACGCCCAGGGGCTGCAAACCGGCCAGGCGACCAGGAACATCCTCCTGAACCCCGGGGACGAAAAGGCCAGGCGCAATTACGCCGTTGCCGACGGGAAATTCGTCAGTGCGAATGAAGACTCGCTCAATCTGTCCTCGGACGCGATGAGGGACAAGCTGACGGAGGTGCAATCGCTCTGGTCAGATGACGGCCGGCTGAAGACCCGGGTCCAGCAGCTCGCCGAGGCGGGCAAAAAAGCGGACGCGGTGGCGCTCCTGGTAAAAAGCGAAACCCCGGCGTGGAGGCAGGTCCGAAGCGCGCTTCTGGGCCTGATCAAAGACCAGAGAGAGGTCTTCGGCAAAGGGCTCGCGGACTATGAGGAGGAGGCCAGGGCGGGCACCCTGCTGATGGTGTCCGTGATAGTGGTCTCGCTTATCGGTTTTTCCGCCTTTCTCTTTTTCATCAACAGGGCCACCCTGAAAAACATGTCAAGCGCCCTCGAGTGCCTGGACACCCTGGAGCGCGGGGACCTGGCGGAGAAAAACAAGATAACCGACGGCGGCAACTTCATGAAGGATATATATAACCGCATCCTGGATACGCTCGGGGGCACGGTCCTGAACCTCAAGAAGGTCGCGAAGGTCGTGGAGGAAGACCTGGGCGGCCTCCTGGGAAAGATAGAGGAAATCGGCCGGAGCGCCACGGAGCAGATGTCCAAGATAGACCAGGCGGCCTCGGCCACGACCGAGATATCCCAGACGATCATGGACGTGGCCAGTAACGCCAGCAACGCCTCCGAAGCGGCCAGGGAGACCTCCGGGATTGCGGAAAACGGCAAAGACGCCGTCAGGAAGGCCTCGCTGGCCATGACCGGCCTCGCGGAATCGGTGAGGGAATCCGCCGCGACGATAAGGGAGCTGGGCAACAGTTCGCAGGAGATCGGAGACATCATTTCCGTGATCAATGATATAGCGGACCAGACCAACCTGCTTGCGCTCAACGCGGCGATAGAGGCGGCGAGGGCCGGAGAGCAGGGCAGGGGTTTTGCGGTAGTGGCCGAAGAGGTGAGAAAACTGGCCGAGAAGACCTCCAGGGCGACAGGGGAGATAACCACAAAGATAAAGACCATCCAGGGCAAGTCCGCCGCCAGTGTCGAGGCGATGGAAAAAAGCACGCGCGACGCCGAGGAGGGCGTCTCCGTGGCAAGCGGCGCGATGGCCGCGCTGGATGAGGTAGTGTCCGCCATTCAAAAGGCCATGGACATGATACACAGGATAGCGGCCGCAACCGAACAGCAGTCGCAGGCCTCGGAAGAGGTCGCCAAAAGCATGGAAAATGTGTCGGGGATCGTGACCAGGACAAATCAGATGCTTGAAGACGCAAAAGGCATAATGCAGAGGCTTGACGGGCACTCAAAGACGCTCGACCGCAGCGTAAGCTGGTTCAGCGTGTAGGGACTGCCTTACGCGGGTGTCAAGCGCGGGCAATGCCCGGGCAAGTAAACCTTAACGTTGCATTGAAGTCCGTCATACCGGCCCCGCATCGCGGTACGGGGCAAACTCCAGCCGGTATCCAGCGACGTTGTCTTTAAAGTCGCCGGATTCCGGATTACTACCTCCGGAATGACGGCAAGAAGTCCACTTGCGGTGAATTCATGTTTGCCTCCGGAAACAGCCTTTAAACTGACCGCCAACAATATTTTGAAATGCTTTCGAAGCCCCGATTTGTGCAACTGTAAGGTGAATACAAACGGGCGGTTAAGCGAAGGACCCCCCGGTTTGTGTGCGCCGGGAATAAATCCATGTGCGCGTTCCGGCAATAAAGCCTGAAAATCGCGCGGATATTAAAGGCGTCCTATCTGCTTGCCACCATGCATAAGGAGCGGTATTGCCGGGGGGGAAGCAGTATTTTCTGCCCGCGCCTGATAAACCTCCTTGACCGCCTGGTATTCAGGTTGTTCAGTTCCGCGATCACCACGGACGGAAGCCCGAACCTCCTTGCGATCCCGTAGAGCGTGTCTCTCCTTCCGGCCGTGTACGACCTCAGCGGAAGCCTCTGCTCCGGGGAGAGCCTGCCCAGGTTGTCCAGGAAGGTCATCAGGGTGTTTTTGGGTATCCTCAGGATATAGGCCTTGACATCGAGCGGAGTGCACCATCTTGTCAGCTCGGGGTTCAGGGCCCTTATCGTGCCGACGCTTGCGTCCGCGCACCTGGCCGCCACCCCGAGATCGAGCGGCCGCCAGATCACGACCTCGTCGTAGGAAAGGCGGCTCCGGTAGTCTATGCCTGTAAACCCGTGGCTTTTGGGGTTCAGGGCTATGGTGCTGGCCGCCAGGAATTTGGGTACGTAGTTGCTCGTCTCCGTCTTGATGCTTTCCGTCCGGTAAAGGCCCCAGAAGCTGTCGGCGCGCTCCGTCCGGACTGCGTGCTGGATGGCCCCCTCTCCGGCGTTATACGCAGCCATGGCGAGTCCCCAGGACCCGAATATGTCGTGCAGGTTGTTCAGATACATGGCCGCCGCGATGGTGGATTTTATGGGGTCTCGCCTTTCGTCTATCCACCAGTTTATTTTCAGGCCGTATTTCTTTGCGGTGGCGTACATGAACTGCCATGGGCCGACCGCGCTGGCCCTGGACCTGGCATACGGGTTGAATCCGCTTTCTATCATCGACAGAAAGACGATGTCCCCGGGGATGTTGTTCTCGGAAAGGATGCGCCTCATCGCCTGGGTGTATTGGCTCGAACGGGCAAGCCAGAGGGCAAAGGGCTTTCTCAGGGTGTCCGTGAAGAGGTTCACGTATTTGGCCACGGCCTTCTCCGCAAGTGGGCTGTCCTCCAGGGTGGACAGGAAACCGCCGTTGTCCGCGGCCCGCGCGCCGTGAACAAAAACGGATGTGACCAGGATCACAACAAGAAGACACCGTCTCATCACGCCCCCTTTTTTCAACCCCATCTTTTCTATCTCAAGCGGGCGCGGGTTGTCAAGTTTTTTTTCCTTCGCCTTTTTAAGGATCAGTTTGAGAAGGGCCTTGTTTACCTTGCAGTTGCACAAATCGGGGCTTCGAAAGCATGTCAAAATATTGTTGGCGGTCAGTTTAAAGGCTGTTTCCGGAGGCAAACATGAATTCACCGCAAGTGGACTTCTTGCCGTCATTCCGGAAGTAGTAATCCGGAATCCGGCGACTTTAAAGACGACGTCGCTGGATACCGGCTGGAGTTTGCCCCGTACCGCGATGCGGGGCCGGTATGACGGACTTTAATGCAACGGTTTACAGGTGAGAGCCGGCAGGGTTATACTACAAGCTCAAAATCCCGGGGAGGATGAGGATGCCCTTAAATTTCAGACTGAAGCTGGTTGCCCTCGCGTGCCTGTTTCTGTTCTTGTCGGCTGGTGCCGCCCGGGCGGTGGAACCGCTGGTAATCGGCATCGAGGTAAAGGGCCTCAAAAGGATAGAGGAAGGCGTGGTCCGCCGGCGGATATCCCAGAAGGTCGGGCAGCCGCTGTCGCCCGGCGCGATTACCTCCGACATAAAGAGCATCTACCAGACGGGCTACTTCGAGGACGTAAGGGTGGAGGCCCAGCCCTTCGAGGGCGGCCTGAAGCTCATTTACGTCGTGAAGGAAAAACCCGTCCTCGATAAGGTCGATTTTTACGGCAACCGCAAGGTCAAGACAGAGGACATCAAAAAAGAGGTCACGCTTTCCGCGGGCTCGGTCGCGGACACCGTGCTCATAAATGACAACGCGGCCAAGATCAGGGCCTATTACGAAACCGAGGGCTTCGGCCTGACCCGCGTGGTGCCGGTCCTGAGGCGCATCAGCGCAAGCCGGGCGGTCCTCACCTACGTGATAACCGAGGGGCCGAAGGTAAAGATAAGCAAGATTGTTTTCATCGGCAACAGGGCCATCAAAAGCGGTCGCATATTGGACGCGATGAAGAGCAGGCCGCGCAGGTTCTACTCCTTCCTCTTTAAAAGCGGCTATTACAAGAAAGACGAACTGCTGGCGGACAAGGAGCGCATAAAGGACCTCTACTTCGACAACGGCTACATCCAGGCCACGGTCTCGGGGCCGCGGACCGCCATGTCCCGGGACAGGAAATGGGCGGTGGTAACCTACGGAATAGACGAGGGGAATCAGTTCAGGGTAACGAAGATAAGCTTCTCCGGCAACAAGATCTTCAGCGCGGCGCACCTGGGCAAGCTCCTTTCGACAAAGGCGGGCCGGCCGGTAAGCAGGAAGCTGGTGCGGCAGGACGTCGTGACCCTCACAAACGCATACTCCGAGCGCGGATACGCCCTCGCGGTGATAGACCCGGAGCTGGTTCCCGACATACCCGAAAAGACCGTCGCCGTCACATACCACATATCCGAGGGGGACCGCTTCCGCGTGGGCAGGATCGAGGTGGCGGGCAACTCAAAGACGAGGGACTGGGTCATACGGAGGGAGATGCTCCTCAACGAGGGAGACATCTTCAACAGCCGGCTCCTGAGGAAGAGCTACCAGAGGATCAACAACCTGAACTTTTTCTCAAGCGTCAGGATGGACCCCGAGCCCGTTCCGGCCAAAAAGCAGGTCAACCTCCTTGTGGACGTAAAGGAAAGGAACACGAACTTCCTGAGCGTCGGGGGCGGATACAGCTCGGTTGACAAGATAATCGGCATGGTCGATGTCACGATGGCCAATCTGGGCGGCAGGGGGCAGTACCTCAAACTGGACGGCGAGCTGGGCGGGCTCTCCAGCTACTACGAACTGTCTTTCAAGGAACCCTGGCTCTTCGGCCGCCAACTGGCGCTTACGACCTCCCTGTACAAGGTGCATCAGGACTACCTGGACTATACCAGGGAGGCCACCGGCGGCAGCATAGGCCTCAGCAAGCCCATATCCGAAAACACCTGGATAAGCGCGAGTTACACGCTGGAGAACGCGCAGATAACCGACATACTGTCCGGTGCCTCTCCCATCGTGCAGGACCAGGCCGGCACCAGGCTCACAAGCAGCATAACGCCGGGCATCGTCCGGGACACGAGGGACAACAACCTCGAGCCGCACACGGGCTCCAGAAACAGCCTCTACGTCACTTTCGCGGGCATCGGCGGGGACAACAAGTTCCTGAAGGTGATTGCGGACTCCGGCTGGTTCCTGCCGGTCACGGAAAGGACCACGGTTTCGCTTCACGGCGTGCTCGGGTACGGGACCGGGCTCTTCGGCCAGGAACTGCCGCTGTACGAGAGGTATTACGTCGGCGGCATATATACCGTGAGGGGGCTGGCGTTCGGCGAGGGCGGCCCGCTTGACATTAACGGTCAGCCCATAGGCGGCAAGAACGAGATGTACGCGAATCTGGATTACATCTTCCCCCTCATAAGCGCCATAAGGCTCGATGGCGATCTCTTCTTCGACACGGGGTCCGCTTACGACTCGCTCCTGCCGAAGCTGTTAAGATATACGTCCGGCGTGGGAATAAACTGGATATCGCCGCTTGGCCCCATAAGGCTGGACTGGGGCTATAACCTGAACAAGCAACCTGGGGAGCAGACAAGCAGGTTCGAGTTTGCCTTCGGGACATTTTTTTAGGCGGAGGGTTTAAAATAAGGTGTCCATCGCCATTGCCGAGGTTTGACGGGGGCCGGGGACCAGGGGCGTCAGACAAAACAGGGTTTTTAAAGCGGAATAAAAACCGGCTTTTATTTTAAAAGCGGGCTTTTGAAAAATCTCAAACGGGATCAAAAGGAGGAGCAATGAAAAAGATAGTTTCAGCCGTGGCAGTCATGATGTTCCTGGCCGCGATGGCTGTCGGGGCCCGGACCGCGATGGCCGCCAGCCAGGGCGCGGGCGCCAAGATAGGGTTTGTGGACCTGCAGAGGGCATTAAACGAATCGAACGCGGGCAAGGCCGCGAAGACCGAGCTTCAGGCCCTGATGACGCAGATGCAGAAAGCCATAGACAAGAAGATAGCCCGCACGGAGGCATTGAAGGCCGAACTGGGAAAACAGTCCCTGGTGCTTTCGCCCGCGGCGAAAAAGGCGAAGCAGGCCGAGATCGACAAACTCACGAAGGAGACCCGCGACCTCATAAACAGCTCCAATGTCGAGATGCAGAAGAAGCGGCAGATGAAGGAGGTCGCCATCCTCAAGCAAATAAAGAGCGTCATCGACGACATCGGCTCCAAAGAGCACTATCTCGTGATCCTGCCGGCTGACGTCATCCTCTATTCCAAAGGCGGCTCGGAGGTCACGGACGAGGTTATTTCCCGCCTGAACCAATCATCGCCCACGGCGCCGGCCGGGAAGACGCAGTAAAGGAAGCAAGGCCGTTTCAGGGGATGAAACTCTCGGAGATAGAGCGCCTTCTGGGCGGCAGGCTTTACGGGGACCCGGAGGCGGAGATAACCGGGGCGGCGGGGATCGAGGATGCCGGCCCCGGTGACGTGACGTTTCTGCTGAAACCGTCCCTGCTGCCGCAGGCGGCGGCATCCCGGGCCGCCTGCGTGCTGGTGAAAGACCGGCTCCCGGTCCTGCCGAAGAGCCAGCTTGCGGTGCCGGACCCCCAGATCGCCTTCATACGGCTCCTGGAGCTTTTTTATCCTCCTTCGCCCCGGCCGGCGGGGACCAGCCCCGGCGCGGTCATCGGCGGCGGGGCCCATATAGATCCGGGCGCCGCGGTCCTGCCGTTTGTCTTCATCGAGGAGGGGGCCAGGGTGGGCAGGGGCAGCGTGCTTTATCCGGGCGTCTTCGTGGGCAGGGGCTCTGAAATCGGCCGGGACTGTACGCTCTACCCGAATGTGACGGTGCGCGAGAGGGTGAGGATAGGCGACAGGGTCGTCATCCATCCGGGAAGCGTGATCGGGGCCGATGGTTTCGGATATGTAATGCGCGCGGGAGAGCACGTAAAGATACCCCAGGTGGGCGGGGTCGTCATCGAGGACGACGTGGAGATAGGGGCCTGCGCCACGATAGACCGCGCCAGCACCGGCAGCACCTTCATAGGCAGGGGTACGAAGATAGACAACCTTGTCCAGATTGCCCACAACGTAAGGATCGGGCCGGGCTCGATAATCGTGGCCCAGGCCGGCATAGCGGGAAGCTCCACGCTGGGCAGCCACGTCGTCATAGCGGGGCAGGCGGGCGTGGCCGATCACGTCAGTATCGCGGAGGGCTGCATAGTAGGGGCCAATTCCGGCGTAATGCCGGGCACGAGGCTGGAAAAGGGCGCCTACGCGGGCTCTCCGGTGCTCCCCCACAGGCAGTGGCTGAAGGCCATGGTGCTTACGGCCAGGCTGCCGGAGCTTGAAAAAAGGCTCCGGACGCTCGAAAGGAGGTTTAAAGAAGACGGAGATGATGAACGTAAAGGAGATTGAGTCCATACTTCCCCACAGGTTCCCTTTCCTGCTTGTGGACCGGATAGTGGAGCTCGTTCCCGGAGAGAAGGCCGTGGGGATTAAAAACGCCACGATCAACGAGCATTTCTTCAGCGGCCACTTCCCGGGCAACCCCATAATGCCCGGCGTGCTGATAGTGGAGGCCCTTGCGCAGACGGCCGGGGTGCTCGCCTTCAAGTCCGGGATGCAGGGCAAGTCGGTATATTTCATGAGCATCGACAAGGTAAAGTTCAGAAAACCGGTCATCCCCGGCGACCAGGTGCGCCTGGAGGTCAATGTCCTCCAGCACAGGGGCAGGGTATGGAAATTCGCGGGGCAGGCGGTCGTGGATGGGAAGGTCGCCTCCGAGGCTGAGTTCATGGCGATGGTCACCGATGAGGATATCTGAAAAATGATCCATCCCACTGCCGTGGTTCATGAAAGTGCAACAATCGCCGGCGATGTCTCGATCGGCCCCTATTGCATCGTAGGGGAAGGGGTCAGGATATCCGCGGGCGTGAAACTCATGAACAACGTTGTGGTGGAAGGCGACACCGAGGTGGGAGCGGACTGCGTCATATATCCTTTTGCGTACATCGGGGGGCCTCCACAGGACCTGAAATACAGTGGCGAAAAGACCGGCGTCAGGATCGGCCGGGGCAACACGATAAGGGAATATGTCACCGTTCACAGGGGTTCGGTCGGGGGCGGGGGCTTCACGGTCATTGGCGACGGCAATTATATAATGGCGTACGCTCATGTGGCGCACGACTGCCGGGTGGGAAGCAACGTCGTGATGGCGAACGCCGCCTCCCTGTCCGGGCATGTCGAGGTGCAGGACCATGCCATACTGGGCGGCATCATCGGCGTCCATCAGTTTGTGCGCATCGGCGCTTATTCCATGACCGGGGCCTTCAGCGGCATCGCGCAGGACATACCCCCCTTCACCCTCGCCTCCGGCCCCAGGGCGAAGCTCTTCGGCCTCAACCTGGTCGGGCTCAGGAGGCATGGCTTTTCAAAAGGGCTCATAGACGACCTGGCGAAGGCGTACAAGATATTGTTCAGGGGCAAGCGGACGCTCAAGGACGCGATAAAGGAGGCGGGCGAAGAGCTTCCCCCGACCCCCGAGCTTGAACGTCTGCTCGAGTTCGTGAAGACATCCAAACGCGGCATTTGCAGGCCCACGACCGCCAAAGCGGCTTTTTAAAGTGAAGACCATAGGGCTTATAGCGGGGATGGGGAAACTGCCCCGCATCATAGCCGGCAACGCCAAAAAACGCGGATACCGGGTGGTGGCCGTCATGCTTGAGCCGGTGGCCGACGACGTCAAGCTCGGGGGCGACGCGGACGTCCTTGAGAGGATAAACGTGGGCAAGCTGGGAAAGATATTCCAGGCGCTGAGGAAAAACGGCGTTACCGAGGCCGTGATGGCGGGCAAGGTGCCAAAGGAGCTTATATACAAGGGCCGCGTGACTCCGGATTTGAGGGCGATGAAGCTGCTCTGGATATTGAAGGACAGGAGCGACGACACGATACTCCTGGCCCTCACCAGGGAGCTGGAAAAAGAGGGCATCAGGCTGCTCGAGACCACCGAGTTCTGCAAGGACATCCTCGTAGCCGACGGCCCCCTGACCAGGAAGGAGCCCGACAAGGCCCAGTGGAAGGACATCGAGTTCGGCTTCCGGGTTTCAAAGGAGATGGGCAGGCTGGACATCGGGCAGACGGTCGTCGTAAAGGACCGGGCCGTAATGGCGGTCGAAGCCATTGAGGGCACGGACAGGGCCATAAAAAGGGGCGGCAAACTCGCAAACGGCGGCGCGGTGGTCGTGAAAACGGCAAAACCCGGCCAGGACATGCGGTTCGACGTGCCGGTGGCGGGCCTGAGCACGATACACGCCATGATCGAGACCGGGGCGTCCGTGCTTGCCCTGGAGGCCGGAAAGACCATTGCCATCGACAGGGAAAAGATGCGGGACGAGGCCGATCAGGCCGGCATCGCCATAGTGGGATGCAATTTTAAAAAATGAGGCCGGCTGCCGTAACCTGTCTCAAAATTGATTTTCTGAAGCGAAAGAGAGAGGAACCGGGAGCGATTTTGAGATAGGCGCCGTTAGCCCGGCAGTATCACGTCCAGCACGAGCCTTCTTCTGGGCGGCTCCCGGTCGGATATCTCCACGCCCGAGAGGAGGGCCTCCTCGGCCTCCGCGAGCGTTTGCGGGTCATTGGTATAAAGGGTGGCGAAGGGTTCCTGCGCGTGCACGGTGTCGCCCGGTTTCTTGCCGATTATGATGCCGGCGGCGGGGTCTGTTTCGTCTCCCAGCCTCGCCCTTCCCGCGCCCAGAAGCATCGCGGCATGGCCCACGGCAAAGGCGTCCATCCGTTTTATGTATCCGTTCCAGGGGGAAAGCACCGGCTTTATGTGCCCGGCCTTGGGAAGGCGTCCGGCATCGAAGGCCGCCTCGGGGTCTCCCTGCCGGGCGTCGATGAACTCGACGAATTTCTTGAAGGCGTCCCCGTGCTCTATATAATCCCAGGACTCGTCCCTGTACCTCTTGAGGAGATGTTCGCCGATTCTCTGCGGGGGGGCCTCCTCGCTGACGGTGTCCGCCAGGTGGAGCATCCAGGCCGCAAGCGTCATCGTGAGGTCGAGCAGGTCGGGCGCGAATCTGCCTTTGAGGGCGGATATGCATTCCTTCATCTCCAGGGCGTTGCCCACCGCGCGCCCGAACGGGGCGTCCATGTCGGTAATGAGGGCGACGGTCTTGATGCCGGCCCCGCTGCCGATTCCGACCATGAGGCGGGCAAGATCCCGCGCCTCGTCCAGGCCGCGCACAAACCCTCCGGAACCCGCCTTCACGTCGAGGACCAGGGCGTCAAGCCCGGCGGAGATCTTTTTGCTCATTATGCTCGCCGCTATAAGGGACGGCGACCCCGCGGTGGCCGTCGCGTCCCGCAGGGCACAGAGCTTTCCGTCCGCGGGCGCGATCTCGTCCGTCTGTCCGCAGATCGAAAAGCCCACGCTCTTTATCTCGTCCGCCATCCGGGCCATGGTGGTTTCCGTCCGCAGCCCCGGGATGGAGGCCAGCTTGTCGATGGTGCCTCCCGTATGTCCCAGGCCCCTGCCCGTTATCGAAGGCATCTTGAGCCCCATCGCCGCCATGAGGGGGGCCAGTATGATGCTTGTCTTGTCCCCCACCCCGCCTGTTGACTGCTTGTCTATCATTACGCCCTGCACGCCGTCAAGGCGGAGTTTGCCGCCGCCGGCCGCAAGCGCGTCCGTAAGCCGGGCGGTCTCTTCCCCGGTCATTCCCCTGTTATATACGGCCATCAGGAACGCCGACATCTGATAGTCCGGAACCGCGCCCTTAAGGTAGTTGTCCACCAGAAAGGAAATTTCCTCTCCGGCGAGGGCCGCGCCGTCTCTTTTTTTTCTTATCAGGTCTACCGCCCGCATGGGTTATATAGTTTAGTTTAAAAACGCAAAGGCGTCAATTGAGACCGCCCAAAACCACCTCCCGGGGGGTATTCGGGGCGAATCTGTTAAAATAATGGGGCCCGGAGGTCCCCGGCTGTTTTTGTCTTTTGGGGCGCGGGAGGGCCTTTGAAAAAAATGATGAAAAGACAGATTGCGTTTTTCCTGGCGGTTTCGGCGGGACTCATCGTGCTTTACGCCTTCATCCAGTTTTCGATGCCGGTGAGCCCCTCAAAAGGGACGGAAGAGGTGCACATCGCTCAAGGCATGACGTTCAGCCGGGCGGCGGCCCTCCTCAAGAGCAAGGGGTACATCGGCGACAAAAGGCTTTTTATCCTTGCGGCCAGGCTCACGGGGGCCGACAGGCGGCTCAAACCCGGCTATTACGTTCTGAACGGATTGATGAGCCCCTGGACGATCTTCGAGCTTCTGAAAAACGGCAGGCTGCTCCAAAACGAGGTGACCGTGGTGGAGGGCGAAAGCCTCCGGGGGATAAAGCGGACATTCGTGCGGGAGGGCGTAATGAACGCGGAGAATTTCGACCGCCTCATCACGGACAGGTCTTTTCTTGCAAAACTGGACATCAACGCCCCCTCCCTGGAGGGCTATCTCTTTCCGGACACCTATCTGTTTCCGAAGGGCGAGGGGCCCCGGCAGGTCCTGGAGACGATGGTGCGCCGCCTGATGCAGGCATACCTGGGCGGCGGGCTCCAGGCGAGGGCCCTGGCGATGGGCCTCAGCTTGAACTCGGTCCTTACGCTGGCCTCGATGGTGGAAAGAGAGGCGGAGCTGAACTCCGAAAGGCCCATCATCGCGGCCGTTTTTTTGAACAGGCTCAAAAAGGGCATGCCGCTTCAATGCGATCCCACCGCCGTTTACGGCGTAAAACCCTTTTCGGAGGGCGTGACAAGCGCGGACCTCAAGAACCGCACCATGTATAACACATACATAATAAAGGGCCTGCCGCCCGGGCCGATCGACAACCCGGGGATCAAATCCATAGAGGCGGTCCTTTATCCGGCAAAGGTGAACTATCTCTATTTTGTCTCCAACTATGACGGCACGCACACCTTCTCCGTCACATACGCCGGGCAGGAACAGGCGATACTGCGATCAAGGGGAGAGTTGAAGGAAAAAGATGATGAAACGGCAAAGGACAACTAGGCTCATTCACGTGGGCAACGTCCCCGTGGGCGGCGGAAGCCCCGTATCCATCCAGTCCATGACCAAGACGGACACCAGGGACGCGCGGGCCACGGTCAGGCAGATAAAGGCTTTAAAGAGGGAAGGCTGCGATATAATCAGGGCCGCCGTGCCGGATATGGAGGCGGCCCGCGCCCTGGGCCCGATAAAAAGGGGTTCTCCCATCCCGGTCATAG
>JAJYGJ010000178.1 GCA_021790695.1 Nitrospirota bacterium
ACAAAAAGCTACTGATGACGCAAAAAAGGGCGCGGATTTTCTTTCAGAACCCGTCTCGGTATGCCTTGAGGCCGGCCTCTTGCAGCCGGGGAAAAAAGCACTTTTGAGGCGGGTTCTCAAGCCGGGCGTTTATTTCCAAAAATAATCTCTGGCGGCGTTTTTAATCGCGTGGGGCGGGGATCGTCTCCGGGAAGAACCTCTCCTCGATGATCTCCAGTATGTGCGCCGTCTTTATTCCGCCGCGCTCAAGCTGCATCCGGCAGCCCGGGCAGGCGGTGACGACACGTGCGGCATCCTTGTAGGCGATCACCCTTCCTGAAAGAAGCTCCTCCGATGTCTCCGCGTCGGTAAGCCGGGCCCCCAGGCCGCAGCAGCCCGCCTCCACGGGCCTTTCGATATCCAGAAGCGCCAGGACGGGACCGGCATTGAAACCCAGCCCGTACCGGAGATGGCATGGCTCATGCCATATAAGACGCTGCTTTCCGCCGTCTGAATGTCCATCGGGTTCCGGGCCGCCTCCGGCCACTTTACCTTCAAGTTTCCTCAGGAAAAACTCGGTGGAGTCCATTGCCTTTTCGATCCCTCCGCCGGTCAGCTCGGCGTAGCGGTTTTTTATCATGTCCGCGCAAGTCGGGCATGGGGTGACGACCGCCTCCACGTTAAGCTTTCCGAAAAGCTCAATGTTTTTGGCCGCGAACCTTTCGGCCTCGCGCGCGAGCCCCAGGCCCCTCAGGGGCATGCCGCAGCAGACCTCGCCGCGCGGCATCACCACCTCGTAGCCCATCGAAACAAGCATGGACACAAGGGCCTCGCCCGTCTCGGGCACCAGGTAATTGGCCACGCATCCGGCAAACACCGCCACCCTGCCCGAGGGTTTTCTCGGGCCGATGACGCCCGTCTGCCGGGATCTCCCCGGCATAAAAGAGGGCCGCGGCGAGGGCAGCCGGGTCGGAAAGGCAATGTCGGCGGGAAAGACCTTTTTGACAAATTCATTCCATTTCCCCCCATCTGATTGCCCGCGCAAAAACAAAAATCTTGCGGCCCCGAGGCCGAAGGCGGGTTGCCTGAGTCCCATCCGGAGGGCCGTCCTCAGCATGAGCCTGCCAGTGTCCAGTTTCCGGAGCGCCTCCCGCCCCCTGTAGATGAACTCCGTGGGCCTGATGCCCACCGGGCAGGAAACGTCGCACCGGCCGCAGAGCAGACAAGCCGATATCCGCTTTAAAAGCCCCCCGGCAGGGGAAATCCTCCCCTCGGCCAGCCCCTTTAAAAGCATCAGTCTCCCCCTGGGGGAGAACGCCTCGTTTTTCGTGATTTCATAGACCGGGCAGCGGGCCTTGCAACTGCCGCACCTGGCGCAGTTTTCAAGGGAGAGGCCCGCCGCGTCCTCCTCGAGCAGCCTGCGCCTTGCCCCCGGCGCCAGGTCCTTTCCCATGGAGTTGCCCTCGATGAGCTTTCCCAGCACCTCCCGCTCGAACTCCCGCACCAAGACGGCAATCGCCCGAAGCCTTCCGCTTGATATCTCCCCTGCCGGGCGGGCTGTCGCCGGATCAGTCTTTTTCATTTTCATCGCCCGCCCTCCGCCCGCCTTCGTCCGGGGGGAGATCGAGGAGCCTGTTTAGGCTGCCGGTCCTGAAACCCTCGAGGTCCAGGCTTACGAACTCGAAATGGGTTTTCAGTTTTTTTAAAATCTCGTCTCTTGCATCAAAGGCGAACTGAAACTCCTCCCGGGCGACCTCGAGCCTTGCCACCGCCCCGTGGTCCCTTACCCGGAACACCTTCAGGCCCAGTCCTCTCAAGGCTTCCTCCGCAAGGCCGATCCTGCGCAGCCTCTCCTCCGTTATCGGGGTCCCGTAGGGGACCCGGGAGGCAAGACACGGCGAGGAGGGTTTGTCCCACGTCGGCAGCCCGAGCCGCTTCGAGTATCGCCTGATCTCATCCTTGCCAAGCCCGGCCTCCATGAGCGGGCTTCTTACGCCGTGGGCCAGCGCCGCCTTGAGCCCCGGCCGGAAATCCAGCCGGTCATCCGATGTGCTTCCGTCGATGACGCTTTGAAGGCCCTCTTCTTCCGCTATGCGCCGGAGAGCGGCGAAGAGTTCGTTTTTGCAGTGGTAACACCTGTCGGGGCCGTTTGACGAATAAGCGGGGTTTTCAAGCTCGCCGGTGCTGATGGTCCTGTGGGGCACGCCAATCGCGGCGGCCATCTCCCCGGCAGCCCGGACGTCCCCTTCGGGATGGGACGGCGAGGCGGAGGTTACGGCGAGCGCCCTTATGCCGGAGAGCGCCGCCAGCTTCAGCAGAAAAGTGCTGTCCACCCCGCCCGAGCAGGCGACGACCGCGCCGCCCATGCCCTTCAGGATATCGATCAGCCGCTCAATATCTTTCATTGACCGGCAAACCCCGGAGGTGTGCGCATCGATTTCAAAAAAAGAAAAAAACAAAAAAGCTCAGCCGGATAAAAAAAACTCACAGGGCGTTTATCTCGTAATTTTCCTGGTGAAGGGCGGGGTTTTCATTTATGGTGACCTTCATGCCATAGGCGCCTTCGATCTCCTCCAGCCACTGTCTCTCTTCATCGAGCAATATCTCGGCAACGCTGGGGTGGGCGGTTATCACGATGCGCTTGCTGCCGTGCCTTGCGATCCGCTCGGTCTCCCGGAATATCTCGTAGCAGAGGGTGGTGACGGATTTTATCGTTCCCTTGCCCTCGCAGTAGGGGCAGGGCTCGAGGAGCGTCCTTTGCAGGCTTTCGCGCACGCGTTTTCTGGTCATCTGTATGAGGCCGAGCTCGGTGATCTGGGATATGGTGCTTTTGGCGCGGTCTTTTTTCATCGCATCCTGGAGCGCGCTCATGATCTTCTGCCTGTTTTCAGGCTTCTCCATGTCTATGAAGTCCACGATTATGATGCCGCCCAGGTTCCTGAGCCTGATCTGATAGGCGATCTCCTTGACGGCCTCCAGGTTGGTCCGCAGTATCGTGTCTTCAAGGTCCTTCTTGCCCACGTACTTGCCGGTATTGACGTCTATGACGGACATGGCCTCGGTCTGGTCCATCACGATATATCCGCCGGATTTGAGCCATACCTTCCTGCCCAGCGCCCGCGTGATGTCGGCCTCTATGGCGTAGCTTTCAAACAGGGGCTCCTCTCCGTCGTAGAGACGTATCTTGTCCAGGAGCTTTGGGAAATAGTTGCGGACGAAGTTGCTCACCTCGAGATGCCTTGCGGCCGAATCGAGGACCATCTCGTCCGCGCCGGAGCCCATGAGGTCCCGCACGCTCCGGAGCACCAGGTCCAGGTCGTTGTAGATGAGGGCCGGGGCGCCGCTCTTCTCGTTTTTCCTCAAGATGCTGCCCCAGAGGCTTATAAGAAAGTCGAGGTCCTTTTGCAACTCCTCCCGGATGGCGCCCTCGCTCGCGGTTCGCACGATCAGGCCGAAACCGGGAGGCCTTATCGCCTCCACGACCTCCTTGAGCCTCGCGCGTTCCTGTTCGTCCGAAATCCTGCGGGATATGCCCACGTGCTCCAGGTCGGGCATCAGTACGAGATACCTTCCGGGCAGGGTCACGTAGGATGTTACGCGAGCCCCCTTGCCGCCTATCGGGTTTTTCGAGACCTGCACCAGTATCTCCTGCCCCTCGTGCAGAAGCTCGTCAATCTGCAGTTCGTGCCTGCACTTGCCGTGCAGGAAATCGAGGCTGGAGAAATTTTCGTCCTCGAACATGAGGGCGTAGTCCTCCATGATGTCCGCGCGGATATCGGCCACGTACAGGAAGGCCGCCTTCTCAAGCGCGATGTCCACGAAGGCGCTCCTCATGCCGGGCAGTATCCTCAAGACCTTGCCCTTGTAAATGTTGCCCGCGAGGCTGGCGTGCTTCCTGCGCTCCACGTGGACTTCCACGACCTGGCCGTTTTCCAGAAGGGCAAGGCGTGTCTCCTGCCCGGTCACGTTGACAAGTATGCTGTTCGTGGCGCTCATTCATCCACCGGTTGAGGCATCGAAAACTCCATGGGCGTGGCCCAACGGCCCTCCTTTTCGCCAAGGAGACGGGTCCGTGTGACATCGACATCCGCAAGCGAAAGCCCGAATATCGCGCCCACGGCCTCCTCCAGCCTGACTCTTGGGCCTCCGGCACCGGGGTCTGCGGACACTGGTGAAATATCGTCCCGGAGCGTCAGTTCCACGGCGTCTTCCCTGATGACTGTCACGCATTCCGCCATGCGTCTTATGTTTATCACGCCCCCTTTATCCGGTCCGCCACCATCCCGTTGGCCATCCCGTTGCACGGGGACATCGTCTTTTTTCATGAATTCAAGCGCCTTTTCGGGATTGACACCTATTATCTCATAAACATAACGCGATATGAAATTCTGAAGCGAGGGCGCCTTTGCCGGCAGAGCCATGGCGTCATTGACCCTTATCCCCTCCGGAAGCCTCTCGTTGAGGAGCCGGGCCACCCCATCCGGCGGGAGTTGGCAGGCGAGGGCAAGGTCGAGATACTCCCTCAATCCCCGGACGCCCACGCCCAGAGGGGGCCCGAAAGAGATTTTAGGCGCCGGGTGAAAGCCCTTCGAATACATCAGCGGCAACCCGGCCCGCTTGATGGCGCGTCCGATGGCGGTCATCAGTTCCCTATGGGAAAGGGCCCCCAGCGGGTCCGTCTTTGAAAACTCCAGCCTCAGCCTGAAGGCGGCCCCATCCCGGATTTCGCCGCCCGGACGGACGTCGCGCGCGGCCGCTGCTTGCGCTATGTTTCCAGGGGGCGTTTTCGCCTCGTCGTTCGGGAGACCAGTCCCCGGGAGACCAGTCCCCGAGGTCTCCGCCTCCCCTGTCATCGCCCTTTCCGGCCCGCAGCCAAGACCGCAGGCCGAGCATTTCCGCCTGCAATCAGGGGTCTTTTCCAGGGCGGCCGACTTTTCCAGTTCCTTCAAGAGGAAGGATTCGGATATACCGGTTTCTATATGGGCCCACGGCAGGGGGGTTTTTGCGCCAGGCTCAAACCTTTTCCCTGCATAAGTGGCGAAATCGATGCCGGTTTCATCGGCGGCCGCCTTCCATGCCTCACGATTGAACAGGTCGCTCCAGGCGTCAAGCCTTGCGCCCCGGCGATGGGCCGCGATCAGAAGCCCCGACAGTCTTTCATCGCCGCGGGCAAAGGCGGCCTCGAGCAGGCTGAGGTCCTCGTCATGCCCTTTCAGGTTTATGGGTTTCCCCCGGAACGCGCCCCTCAAAAAAAGCTTTTTACGGGCAAGCTCATTTGTGCCCTCCTGGGGACACCACTGGAAAGGCGTATGCGATTTGGGCACGAACGAAGAGACGCTGACGGTGATATTGGCGCCCCGCGCGGCGTGTCTCCTGGCCGCCTTGAGGGCCTTCATGGCCATCAGGGGTATGCCCTCCACGTCCTCGTCGCGCTCCGTTGGAAGCCCGATCATGTAATAGAGTTTCAGGTTCAGCCATCCCTGCCTGAAAAGCGTATCCACCGCCCGCTCAAAATCCTCTTCCTCGAAATCCTTGTTGATTGCAAGGCGAAGCCGCTGGGTTGCCGCCTCGGGGGCAATGGTAAAGCCGGTCTTCCTGACGGTCTTTATCCCGCGCAGGACCTCTTCATTGACCGCCCTGACCCGCAGGGAGGGCAGCGAGAGGGCGCAGTTTTCGCCGGAAAACCGCCGGTTAAACCCTTTTATGAGCGGCAGAAGCCGGCTGTAATCGCCCGCGCTTAGCGACGTGAAGGAGACCTCACCGTAACCCGTCGCCGCCAGGGCCCGCCCGGCAAGCCGCATGATGGTTTCCGGGCTCCGCTCCCTCAGCGGGCGGTAGATCATGCCCGCCTGGCAGAACCTGCATCCCATCGTGCAGCCGCGAGAGATCTCTATATTCACCCTGTCGTGGACAAGCTGCGCGTAGGGGACGACGGGCGCAAGCGGATAAGGCGCGTCTTCCAGGGAAGCGATGATCCTCCGGCGCACGCGAGGGGCGTCATGGCCGCGAAGGCCATCGTGGTCATGAGGGGGGCCGGCCGCGGACGGGACGTATACGCCTTCTATTGCCGCGAGCATCCCCAAAAGGGTCTCGCGCCTGCCGTCGCCCTCCCGCTTCCATCTGAAAACCGCATCGAGCATCTCCGGGACCGCTTCTTCCCCGTCGCCGATCAGGAAGGCGTCGATGAAAGGCGACATCGGGGCGGGGTTGACGGCGGCGGGGCCGCCGGCGATCACAAGCGGCCCGCCTTTGCGCCGCCCGCTTTCAAGCGGAATCCCGGAGAGGGAGAGCATGTTTAAAACCGAGGTGCATGAAAGCTCGTACTGAAGGCTGAATCCGACAACATCGAAATCAGCAAGCGGCCTTCGGCTTTCAAGCGACCGGAGCGGCAGGCCGTGTTGCCTTAAATGGGCCTCGAAGTCCGCCCAGGGGTGAAAGACCCTCTCCGCGGAGGCATAGGAAAGCCCGTTTATCACGTGATAAAGAATCCTGAGCCCCAGGTGGGACATGCCCACTTCGTAGACGTCCGGGAAGGCCAGCGCCACGCGGACAGAGGCGTCCTTATGGATGGCGTTTACCTCGCCTCCGATATACCTCGATGGTTTTTGGAATTGCAGGAGGCGCATTCGATTTCCTCTCTCTCTTTCGCTTCGGAATCAATTCTGATATAGGTTCTAGGATATCAACCGCCCTCCGTTTTTGACAAGTTTTGGGATTAGTTATAAATTAAGTGCATGTCTTTTTCCGTGGAGGGCAAATGCATATAGGTATAATCGGGACCGGTTATGTGGGGCTCGTCACCGGGGCCTGCTTTGCCGAGTTCGGTGTAAATGTTGTATGCGTCGACAGGGAAGAGCAGAAGATAGCCGCCTTGAACAGCGGGAAGCTGCCTTTTTACGAGCCCGGCCTCGCGACGATCGTGGAGAAGAACCTGAAAAAAGGGCTGCTCCGCTTCACGACCCGGCTTTCGGAGGCCGTGGGCCCCAGCCTCGTGGTCTTCATAGCCGTGGGCACCCCGCCCCGGGGCGACGGCTCCGCGGATTTAAGCTACGTGGAGGATGTCGCAAAGGAGGTCGCTCTTAATCTTGAGGGCTACAAGGTCATCGTCACCAAAAGCACCGTGCCGGTGGGCACGGGAAGGAGGCTCAAGGAGCTGATAAGGGAGAACCTCGAAGGGCGTGAGGGCAGTTTCGATGTGGCCTCCAATCCCGAGTTTTTGCGCGAGGGCTCGGCGATCGAGGATTTCATGCGCCCCAATCGCGTGGTGATAGGGGCCGAAAGCCCCCAGGCAATCGCCATACTGAAAGACCTCTATAATCCCCTGTACCTTATCGAGACACCTTTTGTCATAACCGATATGGAGACGGCCGAGCTTATCAAATACGCCTCCAATTCCTTCCTCGCCATGAAGATATCGTACATAAACGAGCTGTCCAGGCTATGCGAGAGACTGGGCGCCGACGTTCGCACGGTCGCAAGGGCAATCGGGCTCGACAGGAGGATAGGGCCGAAATTCCTTCACGCGGGGCCCGGTTTCGGGGGCTCCTGCTTCCCGAAGGACACGAGGGCCATAATAAGCCTGGCCAGGGAAAACGGCATCGATCTGAAGATGATAGAAACGAGCGTGCTCGTAAATGAAGAGCAGAAGACGCTGATGGGGGAAAAGATTAAGGCGGCGATGGGTCCGCTCGAAGGAAAGACGCTTGCGGTCCTGGGGCTTTCATTCAAGCCCAACACGGACGACATGCGCGAGGCCCCGGCCATAACCATAATAGAGAGGCTCATGGGCGAAGGGGCGGAGATAAGGGCGTATGATCCGGCCTCGATCGCCTCGGCAAAAAAGGTGTTGCCGAAGGAAGTGCTCTATTTCCAGGACCCCTACGAGGCCGCGCGCGGGGCAAACGGGCTCGTTATCATGACCGAATGGAACGAGCTTCGGAACCTGGAAATGGACCGCATGCTGAAACTCCTCCGGGAGCCCTATTTCTTCGATTTAAGAAACATCTACGAGCCCGCCAGGATGCGCGAGGCCGGCTTCAAATACTACTCGGTGGGCAGGACGTAAGGGCGCCCCGAACCGCCGGTTAACGTTAACCGCCGCGCTCACCTGTAATTTGAAAATTGCAGGTGAATGCCGAAATCCTTTTCCTTGATGCGTGACATTATGGCCTGCAAATCGTCTATCTTTTTTGCCCTGACCCGCACCTGGTCCTGCTGGATTTCGGAACTTACCTTAAGCTTCATGTCCTTGACGAGCTTGACGATTTCCTTTGCCTTTTCCTGGGGGATGCCCTGCTGAAGCGTAATGACCTGCCTCACGGTATTTCCAGCCGCCTGTTCGAGTTTGCCGTAAGTGAGCGCCTTCAGCGCAATCCCGCGTTTTACCATTTTTGACTGGAGGACATCAATGACACTCTTCATCTTCTGCTCGTCGTCGGACAAAAGGGTAATGGCGCCCTTCCCTTTATCAAATTCCATGGAGCTTTTGCTGCCCTTGAAATCAAATCTCTGGCCGATCTCCTTTACCGCCTGGAGCACGGCATTGGTCACTTCCTGCTTGTCCACCTCGCAAACAATATCGAACGAATGCTCGTCAGCCATCAGCACCTCCTCATTTGATGACAGACCCTCGGCCTGCCTGTTTCTTTTATAGTATATATGAACATATTCTTTCCAATGACTTATTGCCGACCGGGCTCCCTCAGTCCGGTTTTTCGAAATGAAAATATCTCTTTTTCTTCTTCAGGTATTCCTGCTCCACCTTCGCGTCCGGATAATCGTGGGGGTACTTGTAGCCCGTGCCGTGGCCCAGTTTCGCGGCACCCCCGTAATGGGCGTCTTTCAGGTGGTCCGGGACCTCGATGGTCGTCTCCTCCGCCACGTCCTTCAGGGCCCGGTCTATCGCCGTTATGCTCGCGTTGCTCTTAGGCGCGGTCGCGGCATGGAGGACGGCATGGGCAAGGGGGATCCTGCCCTCCGGCATCCCGACGAACTCGACCGCGTGCAGGGCGGCGACCGCAAGGACCAGCGCCATCGGGTCCTTCAGTCCTATGTCCTCGGAGGCGAATATGATGAGCCTCCTGGCGATGAAGCGCGGGTCTTCCCCGGCGTAAATCATCTTGGCCAGATAATAGATGGCCGCATCCGGGTCCGAACCCCGCATGCTCTTTATGAAGGCGGATATGGTGTCATAGTGCTGGTCGCCCGCCTTGTCATAAACGACCGCCTTTTTCTGAATGGACTCCTCCGCGACCGACCTGGTCAGATGCACCTTGCCGTCCTTGCCGGGCGCGGTGGTGAGGGCGGCAAGCTCCAGGGCGGATAGCGCCCTCCTGGCGTCCCCGTCCGACATCCCGGCCAGATGCCGGAGCGCATCGGGGTCGGCCTCGATGCCCATCCGGCCAAGTCCCCTTTCCCCGTCCCGGAGGGCAGTCTTCAGCAGCGAAATAAGGTCTTCCTCCGCCAGGGGTTTCAGCTCGAAGACCTGGCTTCTTGAAAGCAGCGCCGCGTTCACGTAGAAAAACGGGTTTTCGACCGTGGCCGCGACAAGGACCACGTTGCCCTCTTCGACGTCCGGCAGAAGCGCGTCCTGCTGGAGCTTGTTCAGGCGGTGTATCTCGTCCAGGAAAAGTATGGTCTTCCTGCCCGCCTTTTTTTCCTTCCTCGCCCCGGCAATGGCCTTTCTTATCTCCTGCAGGCCCGCCGTCGCGGCATTGAGCCATTCGAAGCGCGCCTTCGTGTGGTTGGCGATGACCCTCGCCAGGGCGGTTTTGCCGGTGCCCGGCGGCCCGTAGAGGATTACGGAGCTTATCCTGTCGGCCTCGATCGCCCGCCGGAGGAGTTTGCCCTCGCCAAGTATATGCCCCTGGCCCATGTATTCGTCCAGGTTCCGGGGGCACATGCGGTAGGCAAGCGGTTCGGATTCGAAGGGTTCGGATTTAAAGAGGGAATCCATAATAAAAGTTTAACTTTTTTAAAAAATTTTTTTTATCCCGAAATCCCGGGATATGGGGGGCAGTTTCCAACTTCCCGCCTTTGGCCCATGCTCGCCTCCTCTTGACATTTTCCCCCTGTAACTGGTAAAAATTTGCGTCCTCGGCTTTACTCCATCCTTTCAGGGGGGGAAGGAGACTTTTTTCAAAGTGGGCAACAAACCTGTTTTTCTGATAAGCGACGACACCGCTTTCGCCGGTTTATTGAAGGAAAACCTGCCGCCTTCGGGTTACGAGATCGATTGGAGGCGCAGGCTTCCCTCGAATCTGAGGCAACCGGGCTACGGGGTGCGTCCCCTGATAATCGACCTGGGCATATCCGAATCGATACCGGTCCTTTCGGCCTTCAAGGCCTATCATCCGGAGGCGGGCATCATAGCCGTTTCAAACGGCAACTTCAGGAAAACCGAGGAGGCCCTGAAGGCGGGCGCGTCCTATGTGGTCTTTGAAAGAGGCGCGGAAAATCTCGAAATCCTGAAAGAGACCATCCGCCGGGTCTGCGAGGACATCTCCTCAAAAGAGGAGCTCGAGGCCCTGAAATCCCTCAGCATGCCCAAAATCATAGCCAGAAGCGCAAAGATGAAAAACCTCCTGAAACTGGCCGATGAGGCCGCGGTCCGGACATTCCCCGGGCCGGACAGGGTCCTGGTTTTTTTCGGCCAGCCGGGTTCCGGGCGGGAGCTGATCGCCAGGCACATGCATTCAAAAAGCCGCCGGGCGGCGATGCCGTTCGTAACACTGGTGGACGAAGCCGGACTGATACCCGCCGCGCTGGCGGCAAGGGGCGGCACCCTTTTCATAAAAGAGATCTCGATGCTGGGAAAAGACGCCCTCGCCGAAGTCAAAACCCTTGCCTCAAAAAGGCAGCTTTCATCCGCGGGCGTAAACGGTGGAAACGGCGGGTGCGACCCGGAGATCAGGGCAGGCGTCAAGGCCGACGTCCGGGTGATGTGCTGCTGTTTCTGCCCCGAAGACGTCCTGGCATTGGACGGCCTGAAGTACACGGGTCTTGAGGTCCCATCCATCGAGGAGCGCCGGGAAGACATAATCCCGCTTGCGAATTTCTTTATCGAGGAGCTGACCGCTTTTTTGAAATCGGACGGCAAATACCTTACGAAAAGCGCCCGCGAGGCCCTTTTCGCGCGGCAGTATCCGGGGGGCGCGGCTGAACTGAAGAGGCTCGTGCAAAAAGCGTATTTTCTCTGCTCCGGCCGGGGCATCCGGGCCAGGGACCTGCCGGGAGAGCGCGCCCAGGGCTGCTCCTTCAAAAGCTTCCTTGATGACAGGCTGAGGCAGTATTTAAGCCGGATGGGAGGGCTGCCGCGCTCAACCCTTTACGAGACCGTCATGGGCGAGGTCGAAAAGGGCCTGATCGAGCTTGCCATGAACGAGATGAAGGGCAACAAACTGAGGGCGGCAAGGGCCCTGGGGATGAACAGGGGCACCTTCCGGGCGAAACTGAAAAACCTGAAGATAAAGGGCTAGAGAATCAATTTTGAGACAGGTCCTAAAGGCGGGAGTCTTTGAGCGCGTCCTTGCAGCAGCATTGCCTTTGGGCGGGTATGAGAGCGAAGACCGCCTGCAACAGCTTTTTTATTGACTCCATCCTGAGCGCCATCATCTCCATGACTTCCCTGGCGGACAGTCTGCTGGCGCCGGAGACCCCGGCCGCGGCATTGGTGACGACGGCCATCGACGAGTAGCAAAGCTCCAGTTCCCTGGCAAGCGCCGCCTCGGGCATCCCGGTCATGCCGACCACATGGCCCCCCGCCCGGCCGAAAAACGCTATTTCCGCCCGCGTTTCAAGCCGCGGGCCGTTTGTGCACACGTATGTGCCGCCGGAAACGGCGGCTATGCCCCGCTGCCGGGCGGCCTCGAGGAGCGCCCCTCTCAGCTCGGGGCAGTAAGGGTCGGTAAAATCCACGTGGATTACCTCTTTTCCGTCATAAAATGTGGACTCCCTGGCCCCAAGGGTAAAGTCCATTATCTGGTCTGTGATGACCAGGCTGCCGGGCGCGAGCCCGGGGTCTATGCCGCCTGCCGCGTTTATCCCCAGAATCCGCTCCACCCCGAGCGACTTCATCCCCCATATATTCGCCCTGTAGTTTACCTTGTGAGGCGCGATATCGTGGCGGGCCCCGTGGCGCGGCAGGAAGGCCACTTCCACCGTCCCCGCGCCCGCTATCAGATACCGTCCGGAAGGCTCTCCATAAGGGGTCTTGACCGCCTCCTCGCCCAGGCGCGCAAGACCCGGGATATCGTAGAGGCCGCTTCCGCCGATGACGCCGATTTTTGGCATGTTATAATACTACCAAAGCGGCCCTCCAAGGGTAAACGCCCCTCCGGGATAATATGAAATGACGGATACGGGACTTTTAAGCGATACATTGAAGGCGGTCCTTGCCGCGGGCGGCGTGGATTACTCCGACATCTACCAGGAATCCTCGGCGGTCACGAGCATCCAGATGGAAGACGGCAAGGTCGAAAAACTCACCCAGGGGACGGACCGCGGGGCGGGGCTCAGGGTCATCTCGGGGGGCAGGACCTCTTACGCCTATACGAATGAGCTGACGAAGGCCTCTTTCCTCGAAATGGCGGGTGCGATGAGGACCGCGCTCAGGCAGGGGGAAACCGTGACGCAACTTGACCTGACGAGGAAAAACCCCCTTGTGGACTACAACATAAGAATCGATCCGGCCGGGGTCCCGCTCGAAAGGAAGGTAAGCCTGCTTCAGGCCGCCGAGCGGGCCGCGAGAGCCTATCATAAAAGCATAGAGCAGGTGAGCGTGATATACCGGGAGACCCTCCAGAAGGTGAGCATCGCATCATCGGAGGGTTTTCTGGCGGAGGACGAGCGCATCCAGACCGTCTTCATGGTAAACGTCATAGCCCGGCAGGACGGGGTGGTCCAGACGGGTTACGAGCCCGCGGGCGGATTCCTGGGTTTCGAGCTGTTCGAGCAGATATCCCCGGAGGAGATCGCGCTTCGGGCCGCCGGCAAGGCGGTGATGATGCTCAAGGCGCGAAGGGCCCCTGGCGGCAGAATGCCGGTTGTCATCTCCTCGGAGGCGGGCGGCACCATGATACATGAGGCCGTCGGCCACGGCCTGGAGGCCGACCTGGCCCAGCAGGGGCTTTCGGTCTACTCCGGAAAGATGGGCCAGAAGATCGCCGCCGATATAATAAGCGTCATCGACGATTCGACCATCCCCGGGAAACGCGGCTCCTTCAGGTTCGACGACGAGGGGACCCCGTCGCAGAAAACCGTCCTCATAAAAGACGGCATCCTGATGAATTTCATGTACGACAGGCTTTCGGCCATGAGGGCCGGGGCCCCGTCCACGGGAAACGGAAGGCGGCAGTCTTACAGGCACAGGCCGATACCCAGGATGACAAATACGATGATAGCCCCCGGCAATACGCCGGCCGGAGATGTCCTTAAAAACACCCCGAACGGGCTCTTTGTGAAAAGAATGGGCGGGGGCCAGGTCAATACCTTAACGGGCGATTTCGTCTTCGACGTCCAGGAAGGCTATCTCATAGAAAACGGCGAGGCGGGTGAACCCGTGCGCGGCGCCACCCTCGCGGGAAACGGACCGCGGGTCCTTATGGATATAGACATGGTGGGACAGGACATCGGATTTTCAATCGGCACCTGCGGCAAGGACGGCCAGGGCGTGCCGGTCTCGGATGCCCAGCCGACTATCCGGGTCCCGGAACTTGTCATCGGCGGAGAATCCTAACCCCCTTCTATCCCCTGAAGTGTGGTTTTTTTGCAACATCTGAGGATCATTAGCCACAATGTCCATAAATAATCTATTGATTTACCGCTGTTTTCATCTGGCATATTCGTTGCACTCAATCACCGGAATGGAAAACCAGCGGACCCTGAAAGAAGAGATATCCTTAGAGGGCGTGGGGCTGCACACCGGAGTCAGTTCCGTCATGAGACTGAGGCCCGCCCCGGGGGGCACAGGCATAGTGTTTCATATAAAGGGCAAGGGCGTTGCCATAAACGCCTCTCACAAGACGGTCTGCGACACGGCGTTTGCCACGACACTGGGAATAAACGGCACGCGGGTAAAGACCGTGGAGCACCTGCTGGCGGCGCTTGCGGGGCTTGGGATAGACAACGTGCACATTGAGATCGACGGGCCGGAAGTCCCGATACTGGATGGAAGCTCCAAACGCTTCGTTGACTGCATTATCGGGGCGGGCATCGCGGACCAGCCATTGAGGAGGGCGCGCCTGAAGATGGTTAAACCTTTTTTCTTCAGGGACGACGACGCTGAAATAACCGCCCTGCCGTGGGACGGCAGGTGCATTACCTACCGGATATTCTATCCTCACAGGCTCCTGGGGTTCCAGGAGATGACCTTCGGGTTCGAAGAGGACCTGTTCATAAAGGAGATAGCGCCCGCCCGGACGTTCGGCTTCCTGAAGGACGTGCAGCGCATGAGGGCCAACGGTCTTGCAAAGGGCGGCTCCCTTGACAATGCCGTCCTCCTGAGTGATACGGATGTCATAAACTCCTCCGGGCTCAGGTTCAAGGACGAGTTCCTGCGCCACAAGCTCCTCGATTTCATCGGAGACCTTTCGCTGGCCGGCTCTCCCGTGGAGGGGCATATAACCGCGAGCAGGACCGGGCATGCGAGCAATCTCAGGTTCGTAAACGCCCTGCTTGCGGCCTCCGAGTGCTGGCAGATGGTCTACGGCCCAGAGCCGGAAAACCTCGATCTGAACAGCCGCCCCGGCAAACTCAGATACGCCTAGAACCTATCTCAAAATCGCTTCCGGTCCCCTTTTCTCCCCCATGCGGAAGGACTTGTCCGCCGCGATTTCCTCTCCCTTTAGCCTAGTGTGGTGTTTCATTAATTCTTCGTATAAATCTTCTCATCGTTCATATATGGCAAAAAAAAGCTGGGAAGACTTTCGTTTCCCAGCTTAGCTGTTTCCTGTCTGACTACTTACTTCTTTTTCGTGGTCTTTTTAGCCGCTGCCTTCTTCGGAGCGGCCTTTTTGCCCGCTGCTGCCTTCTTCGGAGCTGCTGCCTTCTTGGTTACCGTGGCCTTGGCCGCAGCCTTCTTGGCTGCCGGTTTCTTCTTCGCTGCTGTCTTCTTCGCTGTCGCCATCCAGTTCACCTCCTTTCTTGTGGCCCCGGCCCCCCCTCCAAGAGCGGGCCGGAGCGGCGGTTACGCTCTCCCCAAAAGAGGAATCCTCCTCACAGAAAGCATTTCCAGAAGGGCGCGGTCGCGCGCCTTTTTCCTCTGCCGGTATTCCTCCTCATCCATGCGAGTGAGGGCTACCCTGCATCCGAAATGCCTTGCCGTGTCCCTGAGTGCCCTTTCATCGAAATTGCCGCCTCCGACGACAAGTAGATTGACGGTCTTTACGTCCCGTCCCTCGGCATACGGGCCGTAGATGAATGCGAACTTGACGGCGCTGTTTCTTAAAAGGGCCTTGAGGCTGCCTGTAAGCCCCAGGGATTTGGTTATCAGGTTTTTAAGTTCGGAATAAAGGGGAGAATTCATGTCCGCCTGGAAGTATTTCAGGTTGGCGACCTTCTCGCTCCTGACAACCCCGATCTTTTCGAGGTTGTCGAGCTCTCTTTTGACGGCCGAGGGATTTTTCTCCAGGAGCCTGGATATTTCCCTCATGTAAAATTTCTCTTCCGGGCTGTTTAACAGCAGCGAGAGGACTTCAGCCCTGATAGCAGATGAAAAAAGTTTCTTCAACATCTACATTTATATAAAAACAATTTTTTCCAGATGTCAACATAAAAATCACTTTTTGGAACATGAGATGCCTAAAAGGGAACAGTTATTTTTTTGAAGGTTTGTCGGGCCGCGATCACCGGCCGATGAGGGCACGTGCCGCCTCCAGGTTCATCGGGTCGTCGCTCTCCTCTTTTCTGGGCGTCTCCAGAACGAGCGGCAAGCCCCTGAATGGCCCGAAACGGATGAAACGGCGAAGGCCCCCGGTCCCTATCCGGCCCTTGCCAAGGTGCTCGTGCCTGTCCAGGCCGGAGCCGATCTGCCCCTTCGAATCGTTCAGGTGGACGAGGCGGACACTTACGCCCTGCGTCTGGCGGGCCAGTTCGCTCAACCCGGAGGCGGTCCTTATATCGTAGCCCGATGCGAAGGCGTGGCAGGTATCCAGACAGAGCCCTGCCGCTCCGGAGCTTCCGGCGGCCAGCGCAAGAGTCTTGATGGACGCGGCCCCCCCGAATTGAGGCGGGCAGGCGGCGTTTTCAAGCAGCAGGCCAGCAGCCTGCGGGCCTGCCCTGAATCTCTTTTTTCTGCTTCCCAGCACCTTCTTAAGCGACTGGACAAGAAGCACATAGCCGGAATCCCCCGTATCCCCGCCGGACTCATGGTCCGACGGATAATCCGCGGGCCGGCCCGCGGGCTGGCCCGCGTGAACGACCACGTAATCCGCCCCTATCAGGTCCGCGCGGCGCATCTCCTCATCGAGCATCAGGAGGGATTTTTCCCTTGTCCCGATGTTCGCGCTTGCCAGGTTGATCAGGTAGCAGGCGTGAATGAAAACCGGGTCGAGGCCGAGCTTTTCCCGAAGCCGCCTGAACCGGCGGGCCTCTTCCTCCGGGATGTCCGTAAGCGCCCAGCCTCGCGGGTTATGGGAGAATATCTGCAGGGTGGAGCAGCCCAGGGCGCGCGCCCTCTCCAGGCTTTTCGGAAGCCCGCCCGCTATCGACGCATGCACGCCCAGTCTTCTCATTACATTAATTATAGAACCTATCTCAAAATCGCTTTTTTTCCCGGCTGCAAGAGGCTCAAACTCAAGGCATACCGCGTCATCAAGGGAATCGTCCTTGGGCGCAGCGCTGCTCTTGCCCCAAAAAGCCCACAGCTTTTCGGGGGCCCCTTTGCGCAGGATCATATCGGAATTTTGGGGCGCTTTCCCCTTTCTTCCGTACAGAAGAAAGTGTCTGCCGCGATTTCCTCTCTCTTTCGCTTCGGAACCGATTTTGAGACAGGTTCGATTGCCTTCCCTAAATATTAATTAGAGAATCGGGACCGGAAGATTTGCTTTGGAAAAGGCTTTATTGCTAAAATCTCCTTCGTGATTACCCTTCTTCTTGTGTCGATAGCCATCCTCCTGCTCATCAACATCTGGATTTCCTTCAGGGCCGGCGGCAGGAAGCCCGCCGACCGTAACGACGAGTTTGAAAACCGTATTTCCCGTATGGAAAGCGGCATGAAGGATGACCTTGCCCGCGCAAGGGAAGAGGCAAGGGCAGGCGCGAAAGAGGCCCGGGAGGAACTGGGCAATGCCCTCCGGGGTTTCAGCGATTCCATTTCGGCCCGGATGGCCGAGATAGCCCAGCTTCAAAGAAACCAGCTCGACGCATTTTCCGGGCAGCTTGTGCACCTGACAAGGTCCAACTCCGAGCAGCTCGAAAAGATGACCGGCAGGCACACGGAGCTTATCCAGACCGTGGAGAAGAAACTGGAGGGCGTGCGCGAGGCGGTCGAGGCAAGGCTTAAATCCATCCAGGAAGACACCGGCCTTAAACTTGAAAAGATGCGCGAGACCGTGGACGAAAAACTTCATAAGACGCTTGAGCAGAGACTGGGCGAGTCTTTCAGGCTGGTCAGCGAGCGCCTGGAACAGGTCCACAAGGGACTGGGCGACATGCAGAGCCTGGCGGTGGGCGTGGGCGATTTAAAAAAGATGCTCTCCAATGTAAAGACGCGCGGCATCCACGGCGAGATACAGCTTGGAAACATTTTGGAGCAGATACTCGCCCCCGAACAGTATGAAAGAAACGTGATGACCAAAAAGGGCGCCAGGGAGAACGTGGAATTCGCGGTAAGGCTGCCCGGCAGGGACCGCGAGGGCAGCGTTATATATCTGCCCATAGACTCCAAATTCCCGCTCGAGGCCTATTATTCCCTGGTCGAGGCCTATGAGCAGGGCAACCCTTCCCTGATGGAGGAGGCCTCAAAGCTCCTTGAGCAGACGATCAAGAAAAGCGCAAAAGACATCAGGGACAAGTACCTGGACCCGCCGGGGACGACGGACTTCGGCATCATGTTCCTGCCGATAGAAGGGCTTTACGCGGAGGTGGTCCGCAGGCCCGGCCTCTTCGAAGTGCTCCAGCGCGAATACCGGGTCACGATAACGGGGCCCACCACGCTGGCCGCCTTCCTCAACAGCCTGCAGATGGGTTTTAGCACGCTGGCCATAGAGAAGCGCTCAAGCGAGGTCTGGAAGATACTGGGCGCGGTGAAGACCGAATTCGATCGTTTCGGCGAGGTCCTCAAGCGCGCGCAGGGAAGGCTCAGCCAGACCAGCAGGGAATTGGACACACTGGTGGGGGTGAGGTCCAGGCAGATACAGGCGAGGCTGAGGAACATCCAGCAACTGCCCGGAGAAGAAAACCCGGTAATCCAACCGGAAATTCAATCGGACGGGCAACCGGACGGGCCGGAGGGCGAGGAGGAAAACTGATGGACAAAAAGATGCCTGCGAAAGCGGCTGAACTGGGGCGCATCTGGAGGGCCTTCTGGACGGCGAGGCCCCTTATCACGGCAAACAACCTGGATGTCTTCAGGCACCTGAAAACACCCAAAACGGCCCGGCAGGTCGCCTCGAGGATAAAAACGGACGCAAGGGCCACGGCAATCCTCCTGGATGCGGTCGCCGCCCTCGGGCTTCTCAAAAAAACCGGGGACCGTTACTCAAACGGCGAGGTCGCCAACGCCTTCCTCGTGCCCTCCTCCGCCTATTACCAGGGCGACATCATAAGGCACGCCGACAACCTCTGGAGGAGCTGGTCGCGCCTGGACGACGTGGTCCGCACAGGAAACCCCGCGCCGCGGGAAAAGACGGACATCGGGCCCTTCATAATGGGAATGCACAACCTGGCCGTGTTCAAGGCAACTCCGGTGATGGACGCGGCAGGGCTTGACGGCGTGAAAAGCGCACTTGATCTGGGCGGCGGACCCGGCACCTACACGATCGAGATGAGAAAGAGGGGTGTTGCCGACGTGACCATCTTCGACCGGCCCGATGCCGTAAAAATAGCCCGTAAAAACCTGAGGAAGCACGGTGTCTCCGGTGTGAAATTCCTGACCGGCGACTTCCTGACTGACGACATCGGGAATGGTTATGACCTTGCGCTTCTAAGTCATATTATGCACTCGAATTCAGGTGAAGGCTGTCTTTCCCTCCTGAAGAAGGTCAGGGCCTCCCTGAACAGCAAGGGCAGGGCCATCATACACGATTTCCAGCTTGAGGAAAACAGGACGGCGCCGCTTTCCTCGGCCCTCTTCTCGGTGAATATGCTCGTAGGCACCCCGGCGGGCAGGTGTTACACGTATTCGGAGTACCGGTCCTTTTTGAGGCAGGCCGGTTTCGGCGGCATTCGAAAGACCCTCCTGGGGGACACGATCATAGTGGAAGGCCGCATCCCGGAAGGGGGAGATTGAAAATAGAGATCCCCTTTGAAAAGACCGCGGCCGGGGTCCGGATCAAGGTGAAAGTGCAACCCCGCTCCTCAGGAAGGAAGATTGCCGGGCTCGCGGGGGACACGCTCAAGGTGAAACTTACAAGCCCGCCCGTGGAGGGCAAGGCGAACGAGGAGCTTATAGAATTTATGGGAGAGACCCTCGGCGTAAGGAAATCCGCGATCAGGATAGCCAGGGGTGGTTCCTCGAAACTGAAACTGATTGAAATCTCCGGGCTGGAACCCGACGCCCTGCGGGTGGAAATCCAGAACCTGGCTTAAAATTCACTTTCCCGCCGCCATCAGGCTGCCGAATTCCTTTGCGGTTACCGGTCTGCCGCAGAAGTTGCCCTGCGCCTCGTCGCATTCTTTCGAAGACAGGAACGACATCTGGGCTTCCGTCTCCACGCCCTCCGCCACGACCGCCAGCTTCAGGATATGGGCCATGGCGATGATAGCGTCAATGATCGCCTGACGGTCGGGGTCCACGGGCAGGTCGAAAACAAAGGACTTGTCGATCTTGAGCTTATGGATAGGCAGTTTCTTAAGCCGGCTCAGGGATGAATATCCCGTCCCGAAATCGTCTATGGAGAACCAGACCCCGAGTCCGCCCAGGCTGCTTAAGTTCCGGATGGCGAGGTCCGTGTCCCGCATGGCAAGGGTTTCGGTGATCTCAATGCCCAGACAGGAAGGGCTGAGGCTGGTTTCGAGCAATATCTCCGAAACCCTTTCAGCCAGGTTCGGCTGCTCGAACTGCCGGGCCGAAAGGTTCACGGTTACGAACCGGAGCGGATATCCCGCCGACTGCCACTGTCTCAGTTGGGCGCAGGCGGTCTGCATGACCCATTGGTCGATCCGGGTGATAAGCCCGATTTCCTCGGCAAGCGGGATGAACATCGCGGGCGCGAGCAGCCCCAGTTCGGGATGGCTCCAGCGCGCAAGCGCCTCCGCCCCGATTATTAGCTTCGTCTTCATGTTTACCTGCGGCTGATAATGGACGACCAGTTCCCCCTGCTCCACGGCCCGGCGCAGCCTGTTTTCAAACAGTACGCGTTCGAGGGTCCTCATATTCAGGGCGGAGTTGAAGAACTGATAGTTGTTCCTGCCCTGGTTCTTGGCATAATACATCGCCGCGTCGGCATTTTTAAGCAGGGCTTCGGGGTTTTCCCCGTCATCGGGGAAGACGCTGATGCCGATGCTGGCGGTCACGTCTATCTCATGGGCGCCGATGACGAACGGTTTTTTCAGCACCCCCATGATCTTTTCGGCGGTCTTCAGCGCGTCATCGGGCCGCTCTACAAGCGGCAGCAGTATCGTGAACTCGTCGCCCCCGAAGCGGCCTATCGTATCGATGTCGCGCAGGCAGGACAGGAGCCGTCCCGCAACCTCCTTCAGCAGCAAGTCGCCCTCCGCGTGCCCGAAGGCGTCGTTTATGTTTTTAAAGCGGTCGAGATCCAGAAAACAAACGGCGAGCCGCTTGCGCAGACGCCGCATCTGGGCCAGTTCCAGCCGCAAGTGGTCCATTAAAAGCGCCTTGTTGGCGAGCCCGGTCAGCAGGTCGTGATGCGCCTGGTACTTGATGGTCTCCTCCATCTGCTTGCGGCGGGTTATGTCCCTGGCAATGCCCGTCGTCCCCGACACCAGGCCCGTTACGCTGAATATGGCCGTCTTGATGGTCTCGTACCACTTGACGTTGCCCTGCCTGTCCCTCAGGGACTCTTCTATTATCATCCTCTTGCCGGTCCTCATCACCTCCCGGTCGTCAGCCATGATTTTTTTTGCCAGGTTCGCCGGCCAGATGTCCAGGTCGGTTTTGCCCGCAATATCGGCAGGGTTCATCGCGGCAGCCTTCCCGTAGGCATCATTGGCGGCGATGTATCTGCCCTCGCTGTCTTTCATCCAGGCCATGTCGGGGATGCTGTCCAGGATGGCCTGCTGGCGGCGCGCGGTCTCCCGGACAAGCTCTTCCGCCCGTCCGAGGTCCATAAGCTGCTGCCGGAGCTTGGGATAATAGCTTTTCCTGAAAGACCTCTCGCCCAGTCCGATTATCTTTTCCCTCAAGGCGTCAAGGCCTTCGGGGCCTTTAGAGCGCCTGCTCATAGAGGCCCTCCACATCCTTTTGTGACGGCCTGCGCGGGTTCGTGGCAAGGCAGGGGTCATTTATCGCATTAATGGCAAGCTCCGGGATATCGCTTCGACTGACGCCCAGCGCCCCAAGCGGCGTATCCACCTTCAGGGCCCTCTTTAACGCCTCCAGCGCCCCCAGGAGGGGCTTCTCGCCGCGGCCCGCCGCGCCGGGGCGCAAGCCCATTGCCTCCGCAATGGCCTCATACCTCTGCCGGGCGGATTCGTAATTGAACCCCATAACGGGGCCCAGAAGGATGGCATTGCACTGTCCGTGCGGGATATCCATGTAGCCGCCCAGGCTGTGGGCCATGGCGTGCACGAGGCCAAGGCTCGCGTTCGAGAAGGCAAGCCCCGCATAGAGGCTGCCGAGCATTGTCTTTGACCGCAGGCCGATGTCATCGGGGTTTTCAATCGAGGGCGGCAGATTAGCCGACATCAAACGTATCGCCTCCAGCGCAAACAGGTCGGTGACGGGGGAGTGGGCGGTCGAGACAAAGGCCTCGAAGGCATGCGTCATCGCGTCCATCCCGGTGTTGGCCGCAAGCGCGCTGTCCATGGTGGTATAGGTCAGGGGGTCCAGGAGTGAGACGTCGGGGACGAGCATCTTGCTTATGATCGCGATCTTCACCCGTCTTTCCGTATCCGTGATGATGGCAAACTGTGACACGTCCGCGGAACTGCCGGTCGTCGGAATGCAGATCAGTGGAGGTCCCGGGCTTGGTATCCGGTCTACTCCTTCGAAATCGAGGATATGCCCGCTGTTAGAGCTTAGAATGCCTATGCCCTTAGCGCAGTCTGTCACGCTGCCGCCGCCGACGGAGACGATCATATCGCATCGCTCCCGCCAGTAAACCTCGAACCCCGCCTCAACCTCCCGCGCCTTGGGATTGGGAGTAAGGGCGGAAAACAGGAGACATGGAATCCCGGCCGACTCGAAGCCTTCCATCACTTCCATGGCCCAACCCGCCTGGATGATGCCCGGGTCGGTCACGATAAGCACCTTTGAGGCGCCAAAATTCCTCGCGTAACGGGCGGCCAGGCGCCTGGCCCCCTCACCGAACATGAATTCGGGAGCAACAAACTTCCTCAGTTCGACACGCTCTCCCGGAATCCTGTTCTCAAAAATCATTTTTGCTTTTTTGCCGCCGGGCGGGCATCCCGGCCCGGGCCCCGGATTCATTGCCCGGGCCGTCCTGCCTCATCCCCATTTAAGAACCCGCGGAAAGGGGACTGGTCCGCGGGACTGGTCCCCCCGGGGGATTCCTGATGCGGGAATTTTTTATTTTTCATATTCGCCCGCCTGAGCCTGCGGGCACCCGGCCCCTCATCCAATCTGATCTTCCCCGCGGCCTGCCACGGGCAATACGCCCGCCATCCATTTACAGTATAGACGGGAAAGGCATGCCACTCAAGGT
>JAJYGJ010000026.1 GCA_021790695.1 Nitrospirota bacterium
TCCGATCTGGCGCACTCCTGCTGGACGAGCCTTTTTCCGCCCTGGACAGCGGCCTTCGCGCTGAAATGGGCAGACTGCTCTTGGAGATAAGGCGCGAGTTCGGGGTCCCGGTTGTCCTTGTGACGCACGATATCCGGGAGGCGCGGGCCGTGGCCGACAAGCTGATCGTCTACTCGGGCGGCATGGTCGTCCAGACCGGCAGCCCGCGTGAGGTGATGGAGCGGCCTGCGCGCGACGATATCGCAGAGCTTGTGGGGCTCCTGTAGGAGTCGATTAGAACCTATCGCAACAGACGCCGGTCAGGAACCTGTCTCAAGATCGATTCTGAAGCGAAGGTTCTAGGCCTTTTCTATCCTCACCGCGCAGGCCTTGTACTCCGGCGTGCCCGCTATCGGGTCCCTGTGCGGGGACGTAAGGATATTCGTAAGCGCGTCCTGGTGATGGAAGGAGAGAAACACGTTTCCCTCCTGCGAACGGTCAAAAACCTTCGCCTTGACCTTTATCTCCCCCCGGCGTGAGACGACCCGGACCATGTCCCCATCGTCTATCCCGAGTTTCGCGGCGTCGGCCGGTGAGATCTCCAGCAACTCCTCCGGGTACATCTCGGCAATCCCTTTTACGCGCCTTGTCATCGAGCCGTTGTTGTAGTGCTCGCGCCTCCTGCCCGTTATGAGAATAAACGGGTATTGCGCATCCGGGGTCTCCGCCGGGCCTTTATGCTCCAGGGCGACGAACCTGGCCCGTCCTCCCGGGCGGGCGAACGTCTCCTGGTAAAGCGTGGTCGTGCCGGGATGGTCCTTTGTGGGACAGGGCCACTGGATACCGTCCCCTTCGAGCCGGGCGTAGCTTATGCCGCCGTATATGGGGGCCACGCCCGCGATCTCCTTCATGACCTCGGCGGGACCGCTGTAATTCATCGGATAGCCCATCCTTGTGGATATCTCGCAGACCACCTGCCATTCCGCCATGCCCGCGACCGGCTCTATGGCCTTTCTTATCTTCTGTATGCGCCGCTCCCCGCTGGTGAACGTGCCGTCTTTTTCCGCGAAGCTGGCCCCGGGCAGAATGACGTGGGCAAATTTTGTAGTCTCAGTGGGGAAGATGTCCTGCACGACGAGGAATTCCAGCGCAGAGAGCGCCTCCCGTATGTGGTTTAAGTCCGGGTCGGTATGCGCGGGGTCCTCAGCCAGGATAAAGAGCCCCTTGAAGGCCCCCTTTTTCGCCTCGTCCAGCATTTCGACCGATTTAAGCCCCGGTTTTGAAGGCAGATTGGCCACACCCCATGCCTTTTCGAACTTTGCGCGGACCGCCGGATCCGTGACGGGCTGATATCCCGTGAAGGCAGTGGGCGTAGGCCCGATATCGGAGGCGCCCTGGACGTTGTTCTGCCCTCTTAAGGCCATGATCCCGGTGGCGGGCCTTCCTATGTGCCCGCAGACGAGGGCCAGGTTGGCGATGGCCATCGCGTTTTCCGTTCCGCTGCTGTGTTCGACCACGCCAAGACCGTACAGGATCATGGCGTTTTTGGCCCCGGCATAGGCGCGCGCGGCCCTGACCAGTTTTTCCTTCGAAACGCCGGTTATCTCCTCCACGCGCTCCGGGGTATATCCCTTGACCGCCTCCTTCAGCTCCTCGAAGCCCTCGGTCCTCTTTTCTATGAAATCCCTGTTATGGAGACCCTCTTCGAGTATCACGTGTATAAGGCCGTTTAAGAGCGCGATGTTCGTTCCCGGTTTAAGATTGAGCCAGGGATCGGCGTATTTCGCAAGCTCGATCCTGCGCGGGTCGGCCACTATTATGCGCGCCCCCCGCCTGATGGCCTTGTTGACATGGAGCGATATCATGGGATGGGCCTCGGAGGTGTTGGAGCCGAAGATGAAAAGGGTGTCGGCGTCCTCGATCTGATCGAACGAATTGCTGGCCGCTCCGGCCCCCAGAGAAGTGGCCAGACCGGCCACCGTGGGGGCGTGTCATATTCGGGCGCAGTTGTCCACGTTGTTGCTGCCCAGGGCAACCCGCACCCATTTGGAGACGAGATAGTTCTCCTCGTTGGTGCAGCGGGAGGAGGAAAAGGCGCCAAGGGCCTCGGGGCCGTATTTCTCTTTCAACTCCACGAAACGCCGGGCCACCAGGTCCAGGGCCTCATCCCAGGATGCCGGGCGGAACCCGTCGTTCTCCCGTATGAGAGGGGTGGTGAGCCTGTCCTTGTGATGGATGAAATCGTATCCGAAGCGCCCCTTTATGCAGAGGCTGCCACTGTTTACCGGGGACTCGTAATCGGACGTCACCTTGATCACCCTGCCGTGCTTCACGTTCAGATAGAAATTGCATCCCGTCCCGCAATATGAACATACGGTTTTGACCCTTTTTACCGATTGGCCCCTTCCGGCCCCGATGGAGGGTTTCTCCACGAGCGCGCCCGTGGGGCAGGCGGAGACGCACTGGCCGCAGAAGAGACAATTGTCCTTGTCCAGGGGTTTGCCGAAGGCGGTGTCCGGCTTCGCGTGAAAACCCCTGCCGGTCATGTCAATGGCGCCCTTGAGCACCACTTCCTTGCAGATATTCACGCACCGTCCGCACAATATGCATTTTTTCGGATCGAACGATATGAAGGGATTATTGTCCTTTACAGGCAGGTCCCATCGCTCCCCTTCGTAAAGAACGGGGGTGACGTCATACATATAGGCAAGGTCCTGCAGGGCGCAGTCACCCGACTTCTCGCAGCGCATGCAGTCGTTGGGGTGATTCGAAAGGATCAGGGAGAGGATGGTCTTCCTAAGCCCCGTCAGGTTTTCGCTTTCGGTCGTTATCTCCATCCCGTCCTGGATGGGGGTCGTGCAGGAGGAAAGCGCTCTGGGGATGCCTTTTATCTCCACCAGGCATAGCCTGCATGCGCCGTAAGGCTTCAGGCGCTCATCGAAGCAGAGGGTGGGAACGAATATGCCCGCCCGCCTGCACACCTCGAGGATTGTTTTGCCTTCCTCGCAATCTATCCCTTTGCCGTTTATGACGACTTTGATGAGTTTCGCTGCTGCCTTGCTTGCCATGAAACCTGCCGTCTCCTTTCGCGGAAAATCGAAACGGGAAACCGGTGACGCCAAAAGACTGCCGGTCCGGATCCTCCCCCGTTTATTTAATTTGTCCGTTTATTTTAACTTGTGGACGGGGAATTTCTCAAATTAATTATCCGTGGACCGTGATAAAGTTTAATAATGCGTTTGCTCCCCCTCTTTCAATCGCGTTCTGCCCCGCACGTGTTAAAGTTGCGCCGGAATTGTTGGAAATGCCCGGGGGCGGGGCGGGCTGTAACCGATAGCCCGACGGTCGAATTTGTGCTTTAATATAGCCATGAAACCTGATTCGGGACACGGCCTCATGCATCCCCGGGCGAAAATGCTCACGGCCGCCCTGTTCGTGATGTCTTTTTTGATCTCGTCTTTTTTGATCCCCCGTGTCGCGGCCGCCAGCGGCGCGGCCGCCAGTGGCGTAGCCTCGGGCGGGAGCCTTTACTCCAGCCTTTCCTCCCGGAGCGCCGAGATTCCCCGTGGACATCTTTTGCCTCCCGGTTCCGTCTCCGCCCTTTCCGCCGGAGAATTTCTTGTGGCGAGCAGGCAACTGGAAGACCCGGTCTTCGGCAAGTCCGTTATATTGATCATCAGTTACGATAAGAGCGGCGCGATGGGGCTCATCGTGAACCGGCCTTCGAAACTGCCCCTCTCGAAACTGTTCCCGAAGATCAAGGGTGTGCGGAAAAGGGGCGACCTGGTCTATATCGGCGGCCCGGTCCAGATGGACAAGCTGTTCCTGCTGGTGGCGGCGCCGCCGGCGACCAAGGGGCAGCCGGGCAAATCACTGAAGATTTTCGACAACGTCTACCTGAGCAGGGACACGGAGACCTTCCGGGAAATGGCCGGCAATGAAAAGGCGCAGTTTCACATATACGCCGGTTACGCCGGATGGGAGGCCGGACAGCTCGAATCGGAAATATCGCGCGGGGACTGGTATCTGGCCGCGGCCGACACCGGGACCATATTCAATGAACCGCCGGAGGGCATCTGGCCCCGCCTCATAGAGAAGGCCGGATTCGAGGTGCGGCAGCAAAAACCGGGTCTTTTGCTCACGGCCCGCTCGCGCGGCTCCAGACGGTGGTCCTTCCGAAGAGGGGAATGAGGACATATCCCCTGAGCCGCAGCCGGTCGGGCGAAATGAGGACAATCCTGCCGGTGTAGGTATTTCCGCTCTTGGGGTCGTAGAGCCTGCCGCCGGTCCACCGGTTTTTACCGGCGAATGAGAAGCCTTCCATTATCCTGAGCCCCAGAATCCGCCTGCTCCGCAAGGCCGCCTCCGGGTTGTTGATGTCCGTCTTCGGTCCGCCTTTTGTCCATACTATCCGGCCGCAATATTTGCCGCCGCAGCCGTAGATCCTTATTTCCGCGTCTTTCATGCGGTCCATCCAGACGCCTAGGATGGCCCCGCCGCTGGTGGCCCCGCCGCTGGCGGCCCCGCCGCTGGCGGCTATTGCGGACTGGGCGGCATATCCGCTGGCAGCCCCGCCGCTGATGGCATAGCCAAGAAAGGCGAAAAAAAGCAGGTAGAGGCCTATTTTTTTTGACATTGAAAAATTTTTTGATACGGCCCTCAAGTAACGGTTTAACAAAAACCGGGGCGTCCTCGTAATTTTATGGATTTTTAGAAAGCCAAGGGCCCCCTTTTGCCTTATAAGGCAATTTTATCCGCCCCGGCCGGTTATATCAATAAGGACCTGTTTGAAGAGGTATAATTTCAGAAAAATGGCGTATCCCGAAAAATGAGAGAATTTTTAAGGGGGAAGGCGCAATGGAAAAGATATTCAGAGACATAACCCGGACGATCGGCGGCACGCCGCTGGTATGGTTAAACAGGATAGCGGGCGGAACCGGCGGAAAACGGGCCAGGATAGCCGCAAAGCTTGAGAGCTTCAATCCTCTGTCAAGCGTGAAAGACAGGGTAGGCGTTAGATCGGAA
>JAJYGJ010000083.1 GCA_021790695.1 Nitrospirota bacterium
GCGGAAGGAACGGCAGTTTTCTCATGTTGCCTCCTCCAAAGGCCTCCCCGCCTTAGGATACTTTGGCGATATTAAGAAGTTATGAAGAACGCCTGTAATGGAAAAAATAGGATTACCGCCTGCGTGGGGAATGCCGAACGGTATGTGCCTGTTCCATAAAACACTTTTTCTTTTTCAGCGGCCTGTCAGGTGCTATCTTTGAGATAGGGGGAAAATCCAATTTATATATTGGAGGGAGAATGGGAACGGACAGATTAAAAAGCGCCATCCAGGAGATTCTGCATCCCGCGGGCATCGCCGTGAATGGAGAAAACCCGTGGGATCTCCGGGTCAGGGACGAGAGATTTTACCGGCGAGTGGTGAGGGACGGCAGTCTGGGGCTCGGCGAATCGTATATGGACGGATGGTGGGAATGCGAACGCATGGACGAGTTTTTCTCAAAAGTCCTGCCTACAAACCCGGAGGACAAGATCAGGAAAAACTGGAGGCTCCTTTTGCGGCTCGGGGCCGCCATGATCATCAACCCGGGCAGAAAATCGAAGGCGTTTCAGATCGGGGAAAGACATTATGACAGGGGGAATGAACTCTTTAAAAATATGCTCGACAGGAAAATGGTCTATAGCTGCGCCTACTGGGAGGGGGCCGGCAACCTGGGCGACGCCCAGGAAGCCAAGCTGGACCTCATCTGCCGGAAACTGGGCCTCAAGCCCGGCGACAGGATACTGGACATCGGCTGCGGCTGGGGGGGCCTGGCAAGGCACGCCGCCGAAAATTACGGGGCCGGGGCGGTAGGCGTAACGGTTTCCAAGGAGCAGGTCGCGCTCGGAAGGCAATTGTGCCGCGGACTGCCCGTTGAGATCAGGTTGCAGGATTACAGGGATATTGACGAAAAATTTGACCATATCGCCTCCGTGGGGATGTTCGAGCACGTGGGACACAGGAATTACAGGGCCTATATGCGGAAGGTGCACGATTGCCTGAAGGAGGACGGGCTGTTTCTGCTTCACACGATAGGGCAGGACATATCAGGCGTGGCATGCGACCCCTGGACCGCCGCCTACATCTTTCCCAACTCGCTGGTCCCTTCGATGAAGCAGATCAGCGCCGCCATCGAGGGCCTGTTCGTGGTGGAAGGCGTACAGAACCTGGGCCCTCATTACGATGCGACCCTGATGTCATAGTTCAACAACTTTCACGGGAATTGGGAGAAATTGAAGGGGCTCTATGACCGGAGGTTTTACCGGATGTGGAAGTATTATCTATTAAGCGCGGCAGGCTCATTCAGGACCGGGCGTCTCCATGTCTGGCAGATACTTCTTTCCAGGGCCGGGCGCCCTCCGCGCGCCCGCGTCTCCCGGCGGATTTGAAAGCCGGAGGAGGCAACCCGGCCCGATTTGAAGGCGTTCGCATCGGCTGCGGCGGTCATGTGAGGATGAACAGGTGAATAGGCCGGGCCCGGACAGACCCCGGGCCGGCGCATCCCTTCAAGGCGGCTTTGGATCCTGAAAGGCGGAAACTTTAGAAAAATGAAGACCACGGCTTCTGACGATAAAGAGATGAAACGCGAAATGAATACCGCCCCGGGCAGCGGGGAGGCAGCCGCGGATATGCCCCTGGATGAATTGATGAAGCGATTGGCCACGTCCGGGGGAGGCCTTTCCGATGAGGAAGCCGCCCGCCGCCTGGCAAAGTACGGGCCGAACGCCCTTGAGGAAAAGAAGGTCAGCCCGGTTCTGAAATTCCTTTCCTATTTTTGGGGCCCGATTCCCTGGATGATCGAGGTGGCGGCGGTCCTTTCCGCCATTGTAAGGCACTTTGCGGATCTCATCATTATCCTGGTGCTGCTGTTTTTCAATGCCGCGGTCGGCTTTTGGCAGGAATACCAGGCGGCGGGCGCCGTGGAAGCATTGAAAAAACAGTTGGCCCTCAAGGCCAGGGTGAAACGGGGCGGGCAATGGACCCGGGTTGACGCCGCCGTGCTGGTCCCGGGAGACATCGTCCGTCTGCGCCTGGGAGATATCATCCCCGCGGACGCGAAACTGATGGAGGGCGATTACCTGAGTGTGGACCAGTCGGCCCTCACGGGAGAATCCCTTCCCGTGGACAAAAAAACGGAGGACATCGCCTATTCGGGGTCCGTGGCCAGGCAGGGAGAAATGTCGGCCGTCGTGATCGCAACGGGTTCAAATACCTTTTTCGGCAAAACGGCCAGGCTGGTTTCTTCCGCGAAATCGGTCTCCCATTTCCAGAAGGCCGTCCTCACAATCGGCGATTATCTTATCTATCTCTCCCTCGGCCTGACGGCGTTGCTCGTCCTGGCCATGCTCTTCAGGGGCGCCACCTTTCTTAAACTCGTGCAATTCGCCCTGATCCTGATTGTGGCCTCCATTCCCGTCGCGATGCCGGCGGTGCTGACCGTGACAATGGCGATAGGGGCGGCGGCCCTCGCGAAAATGAAGGCGATTGTGACGCGCCTGGAATCCATTGAAGAGATGGCCGGGATAGACATCCTCTGCGCGGACAAGACCGGAACGCTCACCCGCAACCTGCTCACCCTTGGAGAACCCGCCCTTTTCGGGGCAAAGGATGCCCGGGAATTGATCCTGACCGGCGCATTGGCCTCGAAAAAAGACAATTACGACGCCATTGATCTGGCGGTAATCGCGGGACTGGCCCCGGCCGATGCGGCCGCGGGTTATACGCAACAGAAATTCGTCCCGTTCGACCCGGTCCATAAACGCACCGAGGCGGAAATCCGGGAATCCGGCGGCAAGACGTTCAATGTCACGAAAGGGGCGCCGCAGGTCGTCCTTGATCTGTGTCATCCCGGGGAGGAACTGGCGGGGGCGGTTAACAAAAAAGTGGAAGAATTCGCAAGGCAGGGGTACCGCACCCTCGGGGTTGCGAGGACCGGAGCGGCTGGCCGATGGGAATTCATGGGCCTCCTGCCGCTCTTCGATCCTCCCCGGGAGGATTCCGCCGAAACCATCAAGAGGGCGAAGGAACACGGAATAAAGATAAAAATGGTGACAGGCGACAACCTGGCCATCGCAAAGGAGACCGCATCCAGGCTTTCCCTGGGCTCCGATATCCATGCCGCGGAGGAATTTCTGGAGACAACCGGCGCGAAAGGTCTGAGCGCCTCAATTGCGGCGGAGGGGATAGAGGCCGCCGACGGGTTTGCACAAGTTTTTCCGGAACACAAGTTCGAGATCGTCAGGGCGCTTCAGGCCCGCGGACATATAGTAGGCATGACCGGCGACGGCGTCAACGACGCGCCGGCCCTGAAGCAGGCGGACACCGGGATCGCGGTTTCGGGGGCGACCGACGCGGCGCGCGCGGCGGCGGCCCTGGTGCTCACCGCCCCGGGGCTTTCCGTCATCGTCCGCGCGGTCGAGACCGCAAGGGAAATCTTTGAACGTATGAACGGCTATGCCATCTACCGGATCATTGAGACCATCCGGATCATGTTTTTTGTGGTGCTGGCGATGATCGTGTTTAATTTCTATCCCATCACCACGGTCATGATCATATTGCTGGCATTGCTGAACGACCTGCCGATCATGACGATCGCCTATGACAACACATGGCTGGACCCCAACCCGGTGCGGTGGAAAATGCACCGCGTATTGACCGTTGCCACTGTTTTGGGCCTGGTCGGCGTTATCGAGACATTCGGGTTGCTGCTGATTGCCAGGCTGGCGCTCGAAATCAGCAATGCCCAGATACAGTCTCTCATTTACCTCAAGCTGGCGGTCGCGGGCCATTTGACCCTGCTTGTGGCCCGGACAAAGCGGCCCTTCCTGTCGAAACCGCACCCCGCGCCGGTGCTGCTGGCTGCGATCCTGGGCACCCAGGCGGTGGCGGCCATGATCGTGGGATTCGGATTCCTGGTGGCCCGCATCCCATGGTCGCTGGTGGGATTCGTCTGGGCGTACTGTCTGGTCTGGGTGTTTATTGAGGACGCCCTGAAATTGCATGTCTACCGCCACCTCGATTTGACAGGGAAGAGGCACAGGAGATTCCTGGAAGACATTAAAACGCAGTTGCACCCCCACGCGCGATAAGGCGGCAGGGGACGTGTCCCGGGGAGACGGACATAAATCATGGCGGGTTGCGAAAAAGAAATTTTGCGCGATAATGTGAGAAACAGGGAAAAACTTCCCGGAACCTGTCTGGACAGGTTCTAAAAGACAACCATCCAAGGAGAGCTGGGAATGAAAAGGACCATTTTGATCGGCGTTTGTCTTCTGTTTTCCATGACGCTCGGCACTTACTCATTTGCGGGGGGCATGGGCATGATGAACCAGCCCGGCATGATGGGAAGAGGCACGATGGAACACGGCCGGATGATGACGGACATGACGGGCATGATGAACCGGATGTCCGGGATGATGGGTGAGATGTCCGGGATGATGAAGGAAATGCCCGCCCGCGGCAGGATGAGGACAATGTCCGGGGTAATGAGGGATATGTCCCACCAGATGATGGAAATGTCCAGGGTCATGTATAGGGGCAGGGTTTCAGGGCGAGAGATGAGCAGGCTCAATGAGAAGATGAACCGGCTGCAGAAAAGGATGTCGGAAATTGGAATGAAAAAATAGGGCCGCACGCCGTCTCCCCGGAGCCTTATTACATACCCCGGGGGAATTTTTTCAATAAAGGCGGTGGATAACGTAAAGATGCCGCTTAAGGAGTTCAGGCAATTCGCCATAAAGGGCAGCGCGGTTGACATGGCCGTGGGCATAATCATCGGGGCGGCATTCGGATCGATAGTAAAATCCATGGTCTCGGACGTCATAATGCCGCCGCTCGGCCTGCTGGTCGGGAAGGTGGATTTCTCAAACCTCTTCATAGTCCTCAGGGGGGGCGCCACACCCGGCCCGTATGCCACGGTCGCGGCCGCCTCAAAGGCCGGGGCCGTGGCGATAAGGTACGGCATCTTCACAAATCACGCCGTATCCTTTTTGATTGTC
>JAJYGJ010000005.1 GCA_021790695.1 Nitrospirota bacterium
TGGACATGGCCGGGGTAAACCGTTTAACCCTGAACTCATGGTCGAGAAAAACGGTCGGGATGTTGGTGCTCGACAGGAAATTGTTCAAATCGTTGTTGAGTTCTTCCTGTTCCTCGATCTTGGACTGGAGCTGCGAATTCACGGTGATCAATTCCTCATTCAGGGACTGGAGTTCTTCCCTTGAGGTTTCAAGTTCCTCGTTTGCCGCCTGAAGCTCCTCGTTTGAGGACTGAAGTTCCTCATTGAGGCTCTTGAGCTGTTCGATGTAGCTCTGAAGGTCCGCCCGCGTCGCCGAAAGCTCGCTTTCGAGTTGGAGGACCGTGTTTTCATCAACCGGCGCCGCCTCCAGGGAGATGGCTTCGGCCTCTTTTGCAATGCGGCCCCTTTCGCGGAATATAACGAGTAAAATGTTATCCCTCAATTTTGAGATGCGGAGGGTGAGCTGCCTTTTCTTCTCGTCATCGGCGGGAATAATCACCCTGATAGAAACCGGCCTTGCCTCCTGAACCGCCCTGTAAATCGCCCCCCTGATCCTGCTTCTCAGGTTTTCAGGCAGAAGCTCAAGAAGATTCTGTGTGGGCGCGCCCCGGGGCTGACGCAGGTATCTGTTGGTCGGACCGTTATTGTAGAGGATATCGTAGTGCTGGTTGATCGCTACCGCCGCCGGCCCGGCTTCATCGAGCAGCGCCTGCTGGACAAACTCGGCCAAAGATTGCTGGAATCCGGCCGGGGTCCGTAAAGGGACAGCCGAGGTGCGTTCAGAGACGAAAGGAACGGCTAGCGATACCTTTTCCGGCTGCTTTGTTTCAACCTTCCGGTATACCCGGCATTTCTTATGCCCCAGGGATTTGAAAAAGGCGCTGTTTCTGCCGACGGACTCGGCGTTGCCGAGAAATAGATATCCCCCATCCTTGAGCGAGTAATGAAAGATTGAAATGCATTTTTCCTGCGCCCCGGGTTCGAGGTAGATGAGAAAGTTACGGCAAATGATAAGGTCCAGACGTGAAAAAGGAGGGTCGGCAAGCAGGTTTTGCCTGGCGAATACCACGGTCTCCCTTATATCCTTGCTGATGGTGACGGAAAGGCCGTCTTCGGAGCCGCTGAAGAACTGTTTCATGTAATCGGGCGGAACATCGGCGGCGATGCTGCCCGGGTATTTCCCCTCCCTTGCCTTTTCCAGCGCCCGCTCGTTTACGTCGGTGGCAAATATCTGTATCTCCCTTTTCCGGCCGGCGAGTTCGAATTCGTTACGGAGCATCATGGCGATCGAATATGCCTCCTCCCCCGTTGCGCAGGCCGGTGTCCAGACGCGCACAGGCTGGTCGTCAGCCAGCGCCGCCAGCTTCCTTAACACTTCAATCTTCAGCGCCTTCCATGCCAACCGGTCCCTGAAGAAAGAGGTGACGCCGATCATGAGATCGGCGGACAGATTTGCGGCTTCGGAATCCTTCTCAGCCACCTCCTTTATGTAATCCCGGACAGATGAGATCCCGCGCAGGTACATCCTTCTCTTGATCCTCCGGATGACGACGCTCTTCTTGTAGTGGTTGAAACTATGCCCCGTTTTTTCATGGATCAGCCGGAACAAGTCCTCGAACTGGGCAGCGGTGATATCCTTGTCGGCCACTTTGGAGACCGCGATCTGGAGTTTCAGTATCTCTTTGGCGATGTCCTCGGCAGACAGCACGGCGTCCGCCTGACCCGTGCCGATTGCGGCAAGCGGCATCCCGGGAAACTCGGCTGTTGCCGGGTCCTGTACAAAGACCGAGCCGCCCGCGTTTCTGATCGCCTGTATCCCCCTGGCCCCGTCGGACCCCGCTCCGGAGAAGATCACGACCATCGACCTTTCGCCGGCCTCCTCGGCAAGAGAAATGAAAAATTCATCGATCGGCAGATTAACCTGGTCCCGGGAAGGAGGCAATATATGGAAGGTCTCCTCCTGTATCCTCACTTGTTTTCCCGGGGGGCAAAGATAGAGTCTTCCGGGAAGGACTTTCATCTCATCGGATATCTCCCTTATATCGATATCAGGTCTTCGATTATGCAGGAGATCGGGAAGAAGGCTCTTGTGCCTGGTCGAAAGATGCTGTATAAAGACGACCGAAAAATTAAACTCCCCTGGCAGCGTCCCTATAAAGCATGCGAGGGGGGTTAGGCCGCCCGCGGAGGCCCCGATGCCGACAATCGGAAAGGGAGGCGGTTTTTTGCTCATCGTTGATTTTATCAGAAGGCGTTGGCCCCTGTCATTATGCAACCCAATGAAAAATCATCGGAAAGTGCATTAAGACCGGGGCTTTCTTTCAGGAAGGATCCCCGCGATCCCGGACAGGCCGGGACAGGCGCGCCTCGCTTGCGGAAATGTCAACGCAAGGTCGCCATGCAACATGCGGGGAATTGCAAGTTATTCCTCTTTCGATGGCGGAGGGCATGTAAAACGGTTGCCGCAACGTTTTTAAAGCCTCAAGCTCCGGGCGCGGGGTTATAGTATTTCCCGTTCACCTCGTCCCCGATGATTGCGAACTTTGCCTTTGAAGACCCCGGCGGGCCGGACTTCCAGGAGAAACCTATGGATGGGACTTCAACCGCCGCCTCGAGATGGGAGACGGCCATGAAGCCGTCCATCCGGAACTGTTTTTGCGGATCGTTGTAGCTGACCTTTCTGTCCGTTGCCTTCCAGATTATCCTTATGTCCATCCGGGCGGGTGTTGTCTTCGCCTCGAATTTTGGCCACATGGGCTGGTCTATTACTTCCACGCCCTTCAGTTGGAGCACGGCCGTTTTTCCGCCGTCGCTGAAAGTAAGCCCGCCCTCCGGCACGGGGACCGTCCAGTAAAGACCGCAGCGGCCGACCGGGGGATGGAAGTCGTGAACCTGGCCGGCAGGGGCCAACTGCCCCCGGAACAGCGTCACTCATAAATGGGCGAAGGTCCCCTTATGGGCCCGGCGCCCGGTGAAATATTCGCCCTGCATGAAGGCGTTGTCGGTCGTCGGGCTGCCGAAGGCCAGACGGTTTCCCTTGTTGTCGGCGCCCATGCCGATGAAATCGCTGCACCGGGCCACCTTCCCCTTGAAATGGTAGATAAGAGAGGGCTCCTTGCCGGGGCCGGCCGGCTGGTTGTGGCTGCCGTTCTTATCCAGCCACGGGATGGGAAAAGGCTCCGCGCTTCCGTCATAAGTGAATTCCGCCGGGTCTCCGGACGCGGCCCGGATGCCGGGCAGGCCTACGACCGGCTCCGCCGCCAGGAGCAGGCCGGAGGCGAGAAAACCCCGTCTGCTCAAACCGGGTGTCTCCCAAGGGAATTTCAATTTCTCCGGGGTCATAAGGCGCGCCTCCTGGAAATGGAATCAGGCGCATGAAATCAAAACCGCGCCCTTAAACCGCCCCTAAACCGACTGCCACCCACCACCCACCCTAAATTGATACCACGTGTTTTGACGGCTGTCAAATCCAGGTAATGTAGTATCTCAGTGCATCATCGCCCGGCTTCCCAAGCAGACCGGTATAAGCAAGCGTGAGTGAGGCAGAAGGCGGATGGGGGTATGCGAGCGGATTTTTTTGCCGGCCATCCGGACAGGGCTGTCCGGATAGGCAAAAGCCTCGGAGCCGACCATGGATGGTTGGCGAGAATGAGACGAGCATGCCCGCCTCCGCCTTCTGCCCCGATCTGACTTAATCAAGCTGAGACACTACCTCACTACCCAAATCCGTCCGGGTTTGAAAAAAATCATGTCCATTGATTAATATTTCTTGTTTGCAGGCTGGGCGGGAGCGTTTTTTCCCGGGCCTATCGATTCGGCTTTGAGGACGTCACGATTTTGCTGGACATCAAAAGGAGGTGATCCCGTGCTTCTGGACGTGACCATTGGAAAGGACTCCATGACCATGCAGATCGACGATCCTTTTCACATCGATCTGAACGCCTTTGTAAGCCGCATTGAAAATTTCGCCTCGCCAAAAGGCGTAAACATCCGAACGCTTGATGTGCGCAATATAATCCCCCGGATGATAAAAGGGATAGCCGGGTGCGAGCACGGATGCCCCGCTGACGCCAAAGGCTTCGTGTCGAGGGGATTTGAGGGGTTCCATCTGGAGTACATAGAGGGCGGGATTCTCTCGGCCACCGCGAAGGTGGAGAAGGGCAAATCCCTTCAACTCAAGATGTTTCCCGATTTCTGAAACGTCTCGCCGGCAGGAACCCGTCTAGACCTTCATCTTCAAGACGGGCATCCCGAGCCGCTGCCTTCCGTTTTCGCCTTTGAAGAGGTCCTGTTTCCTTCCCGGGACGTCCCCCCTTTGCCCCTCGTGCTGCGCCTGCAATCTGGTGGGCAGGGAGGCCGCGTGCATGACCGTGTACTTGCCGAATTTTTCGGACAGCCTGTCCACGGCGTCATAGACGCGGGCCATTTTCTCAATCCTCCGGGTGTCGTCAAACAGAGTGTACTGCATGCTTTTCCCGGGCACAAGGCCGGCAAGGACAACGCTCGTCTGCCGATAGAGCGCCCCGCGGCGAAAGACGTATCCGAACCCCTTCCTAAGGGGGGCGGACAATTCCGCGGGGAAGGCCGTGGGCAGGCTGAGCTTCATCTCCGCCCCGCCGCCCCTGAAATCCTGCCTGCGCAGAAAAACTATAAGCCTCGATGCGAGCAGGCCATAGCGCCTCGCCTTCATGCAGGCGTTCTCCAGGTTCCTTGAGAGCTGCGCGAAGACAAAGGTTTCGTCCGCCGACGGAGGGGTAAAGGTCCTGGCCTTGCTTATGGACTGGTAAGCGCCCTTTGACTCGCATATAACTGGATAGACACTGCGGCCGTTAAGCTCATGCCAAATCTCATGATAGGGCTTTGAAAGATGTTTTTCGACGAATTTTTCATCCTTTCTGGCAAATTCGAGGGCCGTTGTAATCCCAAACTTGTTAAGATAGGCCGCCGTGTTGGGCCCGATGCCCCAGACCTTT
>JAJYGJ010000185.1 GCA_021790695.1 Nitrospirota bacterium
CGGGCACATACGATATCTTCTGAACGGAATACTGCGGGGAAGGTCATTCCCACATGAGAGCGAAACTGATTGTCATGCAGGCGGCGGCCTTCGACAACTGGTATGAGGCCAGGGTAGTCACGCCCTCAAGTCCCTCCGCAGCGGGATTGGCGCTGCTTCAGAGCAAGGGATGCCTTCTCTGCCATACGACGACGGGCAAGCCGCTGGTGGGACCAAGCTACAAGGGGATATACGGCACGAAGGTAACCGTAATGGTGAAGGGGCATGAAGAGGTGAAGACCGTCGATGAAAAATACCTGAAATTCATGATAACGCACCCTAAAGTCTGGGTCGTGAAGGGTTATCCGCCTATCATGCCGAAAACACCGCTCACCGATAAAGAGGTCGATGAAATCATAGCGTATATAAAGACCCTGAAATGAAGAGACGCCCTGAAAACTGCCTTTTAAAACTGATCTCCCGACGCGCGCGCGAGAAAGAGAAATGGCGACTTTGTTTGTTCCGTCGCCAATAAAAAAACCCGGTTGCATGTCCGGCCGGAACCGGTACAATTGTGAGAGCGGCGAAAATCGTTAAACGAATAAAAACGGACGAGGAAAGGAGATTTACGGAGATGGGCAAGACATGGCTTTTTTTTCCGGCCGCCGCGCTTTTAACGGGGTTTTTTATTTTTTGGGCCGGGTTTCCCGCCCCCTTTGCAGACGCCCCGGCGTTCGCGAGGACGGCCTCGCCCGCAAGCGAGGGGCTGGCGCTGCTGAAGAGCAAGGAATGCCTTCTCTGCCATACGACGACGGGCGCGCGGCTGGTTGGGCCAAGCTACAAGGGGATATACGGGACGAAGGTGACCGTCATGGTAAAGGGGCGGCCGGAGGTCAAGACCGTCGATGAAAAATATCTGAAAATCATGATAAAGAACCCGGGCGTGTGGGTCGTGAAGGGCTATAAGCCGGTCATGCCGAAAACACCGCTTACGGATAAGCAGATCGATGAGATCATAGCGTATATAAAGACGCTGAAATGAAGAGACACCCTGAAAAACTGATCGCCCTGACGGGACTCTTCAAGATAAGGATATCCCTCTTTGCGGCCGTTTCGGCGGTTGCGAGTTTCTTTCTGCTTGCGCCCGGACGGCAGCATCTATTTTCATTTTCACGCCCGGCGGCTCTTGCCGCCGGGGTGCTTTTCCTCTCTTTCGGGGCCTCGGCCCTTAACCAGGTCCAGGAAGCGGCAACGGACGCGCTGATGGAGAGGACGCGCGCCAGGCCCATCCCCTCGGGTCTCATAAAACCGTCCCATGCGCTCTGCGTCTCCCTGGCGTTCATATCCGGCGGGGCCGTAGTCCTAAGGCTTTCCGGCGGCCTTCTGCCGGCCGCCATGGGCGGCATCGCGGTTTTCTTGTACAACGCGGTTTACACCCCTTTGAAGAAGGTGACCGCGTTTGCATTGATCCCGGGGGCGCTGGTCGGGGCGATTCCGCCGGCGATAGGATGGGTTTACGGCGGCGGCTCTCTCTTGAGCCCCGAACTGCTCATTATATGTTTTTTCTTTTATATATGGCAGATGCCCCATTTCTGGCTGATACTTTTACGATATGGCGGGGAATACGAGAAGGCGGGCCTGCCTTCGATTACAAATATTTTTTCCGTCCGCGGACTGAAAAGAGTGATCTTCGCATGGGAGGTCTGCACCGCGGCCAGCGCGATGCTGCTTGCTGTCACCGAGACGGCGGGTCTTTTACCCCGTGTGCTTTTCGCCCTCCCGGCGGCATGGATAATCGGCAGCGGGGCCGCCGTATTCAGCGGGAAATACGAGCGGCATCTTTTTGCCTGGAAGAGCATCGATATCTGCGTGCTGGCCATAACCTGTTTGCTCGGGGCCGGCCGGTTCCTGGCCGCCTGAACGGAAAATCCCGGGCTTCGGACGCGACAATGCGGGAGGTTTAACAGGGGATATGGAAATTGAAGGCCGTGGAAAAGGGGAAATGACCCGAAGGGGATTTTTCCGGAAGGTCGTTATCGGGGCCCTGTCGGGGGCCGTGGGGATTATCGTCTCCATACCTGTAATACGCCTCGTGATAAATGCCCGGCCTCCGGGCCGCCTGGCCTGGAGCAGGGTGGGCGACATAACCAGCCTGCCGCATGAAAGCCCCGTCGCCATGAACTTTGAGATGCGCTCCGCGCAGGCCTACATGCACCAGCTTATCCTGCGTGATGTCTGGGTCATCAGGCACGCGGGCGGCAATGTCACGGTCTTTTCTCCCATCTGTCCCCACCTGGGCTGCCACTACAAGTGGGACCCCGCCACGGGGCATTTCGAATGCCCCTGCCATGGGAGCGTATTTACCGTTAACGGCAAGGTAATCGGCGGGCCTGCGCCGCGGCCGCTGGACACCCTGCCTCATAAGATTGAAAACGGCGCGTTATACGTGCAGTGGGAACGCTTCCGGGTGGGCATACCCCAAAAGGTGCGAATTTAGGAGGACGCCAATGATGCGTCGTATATGGGCATGGTTCACCGAAAAGTGGCCGTATTACGAGGTCCGGGATTTTCTTCTCGAGGAGGAAATCCCCGGACCGCCAAGCTACGCCTACGCGTTTGGAAGCCTGATAGTTTTTCTCGTCGCCCTCCAGGTGGCCACCGGGATCGCGGCGCTTTTCTATTACGTACCGACGATAGACCACGCGTATAACAGCGTGGCCTTCCTGAGAAGGCAGGTCCCTTTCGGATGGCTCATCCACAATATGCACTACTGGGGTGCAAATCTCATGGTCATGGTGTTGGCCATGCACATGGTACGGGTCTACGCGTGGGGGGCCTACAAAACGCAGCTTACCTGGGTGATAGGCGTGGTGCTTCTGCTGACGACGATGGCGTTGAGCCTGACAGGCGCGACCCTCATCTGGGACCAGAAAGGCTACTGGGCGGGAGAGGTGAGCACGAGCATCGCCGGGGAGGTGCCGCTCGTGGGCGGGATACAGGAGATTGTCATGCGGGGCAGCCACACGATGGGGCAGCTTGCATTGTCGAGGTCTTTTGTCTTTCACGTCGCTATCTTCGCTCCCCTGCTGGCGCTTTTCATAGGGGCGCATATACTTTCATTCCGCCGCACCGGAATCGTGGGGCCGTGGGAGCCGTCCAAAAGATATTCCAAAAGCCGCTTCTGGCCCGACCAGGCCGTGAAGGACGTCATCATGGCGAGCGCGGTCTTTTTTATCATATTGTTTCTCTCCGTATTTTTCCCTCCGCCTTTTGCCGGAGCGGCCGATACCCTGAATACAATGTACGTGCCGAAGCCCGAGTGGAACTTCCTCTTCCTTTACCAGGCCCTGAAATATTTCAAGGGGCCGATGGAGCCAATCGGCGCCGCGGGAGTGCCCACGATACTGGTGGGGCTGCTGGTAATTTTGCCTTTCATCGACAAGGACCCGGAGCGAAACCCCTTCAAAAGGCCGGTTGCAATGGCCTGTCTTTTTGCTTACGCCGGCGTTGTGGTAGCGCTTACCATCCTGGGGTATCTATCTCCCGGGCTGGCTCAAATGCCGTCTCCCGCTGCCCAGGGGAAGACCGCTGTGCACGCAAAACTGCCCGGAGCGAAGAGGGGAGAGGAATTATTCAGTATCCAGGGGTGCACATTATGTCACCGGATTCATGGGAAAGGCGGCACCGCCGGCCCCGAACTGTCCGGGGGGACGCTGACCGGCAAAAGCAGAAAGTGGGTCATAGATCAGCTCAAGAACCCGAAATCCCATTTTCCCGCCAGCATCATGCCTTCGTTCGCCACCATGGGAAACTCTGATCTGAACGCATTGGCCGATTACCTGTTCAGCATCCGGACTGCCCCCACCGCCTCTTTGCCCCCACCGCTTCCAGTTTCCGTTCTTTCCAAAGCCCCTCCGGGAATCATGGTGATACCTCCGGATACCGTGCCCGGGAGCGCCTCCGGGGATGCGGCTTTCATCATAGGAAGCGCCGAAAACGGGGCAAAGCTTTTCAGGGATCAATGCCGGCAATGCCACGGCGCAGCGGGCAAGGGGGGCATTACTGACCCCGGCTCGTCAATTGGAACGATACCGGCCCTTGTCCCTCTTTCCCGCGCGCTTTTCAACCCGGACCCGGACATATTCGCCGGGAATATAGATAAATACATACAGCACGGGGCGGTCCCCCCCGGCCCAAAACCTGTTTTTTATATGCCGGATTTCGGGGATTCCCGCTCGCTGACCCAGCAGGAGATAGCCAATATCGAAGCCTATGTGCTCAAGCTAAACGGCGTGGACAGGGGCGGGCTTCAGAACCCAGGGCTGAAGCCGGCTGATTTCCTGGCGGGCGCAGCTATCGTTTTCGCGGCGGCAATATTTTTGGCGGTCGTACTGAGCAGAAGGAGAGGACGCGGAGCCTGATTACGCCTCGGCCAGCGTGTTGTTGTTTTTGGGCGGCCCGGCAAGGAGTTTGATGCCTACCCTGAAGAGTTCATCGGTTATCTTCTTTTACGCCACCTGACGGAGCCTTCCCTGGCACCCTCCCAATCATCGCCGTAAACGTTCCGGCGCATGCCCTTGTTCAATGTCCTCATATACGGGATATTTTACTTTTTGTTTTGAATGGATGGTTCGATATCATATCCCGGTCATTCCTGATTCCCGCCCGGTGCAGAGTGAAAGCGGAGTTCATCCATTATCTTTTGCCGAAGCCTGCCCGGCCCGATGGGCTTCTCAATACAGACGTAATCACCGATTGCCCTGAGATGTTCTTTTATTTTTGGAGTCATAAAGCCGGTAAGCACGATGACCGGGGTCGCGGGGAAATCTTTTTTTACATAAGCCAGAAGCTCGTACCCATTCATCACCGGCATCTCTATATCGGTGACCAGAAGGTCAATTTTATGGCCGCCTCCGAATATTTCTAGCGCCTTCTTTCCGTTTTCAGCCG
>JAJYGJ010000158.1 GCA_021790695.1 Nitrospirota bacterium
TTCCTTATCTATTGGTCGTGGAATGGCATCAAGGAGGCGCCGAGGCTGGGCCGCACCGGCGAGGTCATCCACAGTGTCAGGCTCCATTAAGGGGTTTGCCTGTCTTCTGGTTTTCGCGCTTCTCATTTACGCGGCCATCCGGTTCGGAGGGCCGTGGTTCAGATATTACCTCTTTAAATCGGACGTTTCGGACATGGTAAGGTTCCCTGCCCGGAGCGCGGACGTGCTCAAGGCCGAGATAATGGAGAAGGCCAAAGAGGACCATGTGCCGCTCTCCCCGGACAATCTCACGGTGGCGGGCAGGCCCTGGCGTTACAGGGCCGCGGCAACGTGGCAGGAGTCCGCGGACATCTTCGGCCGGTACAGGCGCGAATTCACCTTCACATTCGATGAAAACGCGGAGGCGCCGTAATGTTCACCGGGCTCGTGAGGGAACTTGGCACGGCCGTCCACCTCAGGCGCGGGGCTTCCGGGGCGAAACTGGCGGTGTCGGCCCCGCTTGTCTCGAGGGGGGTTTCCCCCGGCGCAAGTGTCGCCATAAACGGCGTGTGCCTCACGGTCACGGCGGTGAAGGGGGATGTCCTTGAATTCGACATCTCCTCCGAGACCCTGCGCGCCACTGACCTGGGGGGCCTCAGACCCGGCGAAAAGGTGAACATGGAGCCGGCCCTTCTGGCCGGCGACGCCCTTGGAGGCCACTTGGTAAGCGGGCACGTGGACGGCGTGGGCGGCATCCGCTCGAAGACGAAAACGGGCGAGGCATGGAAGCTCGTGATCACGGCGCCGCCTTCCGTCCTTAAGTTCCTTGTGGAGAAGGGCTCCGTGACGGTGGACGGCATAAGCCTGACTGTGGTGGACCTGATGCCCGACGCCTTCACGGTCGTCATAATACCGCATACGGCCGCGAACACGACAATCGGTTTCAAGGGTCCGGCTTCTCCCGTGAACCTCGAAGCGGATATAATAGGAAAGTACGTGGCGAAATTTCTCGGCGGATTTCCCGGCAAAGGGGCCGGGCGGGAGATTACGAAGAAGTCCCTGATGGATTCGGGGTTCGCAAATGAACGGGAAAGGCGGGGATAAGGCGGTATGCAAAAGGCAGTCTTTGATTCGATAGAGGACGCCATACGGGATATAGCCCAGGGCAGGATGGTAGTTCTGGTGGACGACGAGGACAGGGAAAACGAGGGCGACCTCTGCATGGCCGCCGAGAAGGTGACGGCTGCCGATATAAACTTCATGGCGAAAAACGGCCGGGGGCTGATCTGCCTTGCCCTCACGCCGGAACGCGCCAGGCAGCTTAACCTCCCCATGATGACCGACACGAACACCTCCTCGTTCGGAACGGCCTTTACCGTGTCGATCGAGGCCAAAAAAGGGGTCACCACCGGCATTTCGGCCCATGACAGGGCGGTCACTATAAAGACGGCCATTGACCAGAAGACGAAGCCGGACGACCTTGCGAAGCCGGGCCACGTGTTTCCCCTGAAGGCGAAACCGGGCGGCGTCCTTCAGCGGGCGGGACAGACCGAGGGATCGGTGGACCTGGCCCGTCTGGCGGGTCTCTGTCCCGCCGGCGTCATCTGCGAGGTGATGAGCGAGGACGGCACCATGGCCAGGGTGCCGGAGCTTGCGGTCTTCGCCAAAAAACACGGGCTAAAGCTCGTGACCATCAAGGACCTGATAAACTATCGCATGCGGACCGAGAGGTTCGTCACCCGGGTCGCAGACGTGGCGCTTCCGACGGAATACGGCGACTTCAGGGCCATGGCCTTCGGAAACACCGTGGACGACAACCTGCATCTGGCCCTCGTCAAGGGCGTGATCAAGCCGGAGGACAAGGTGCTGGTCCGCGTCCACTCGGAGTGCCTGACCGGGGACGTCTTCGGCTCAAGGAGGTGCGACTGCGGCTGGCAGCTCCACGCGGCCATGAGGATGATCGAGAAGGAAGGCAAGGGCGTCATACTCTACATGAGGCAGGAGGGCAGGGGCATAGGGCTTGAAGCCAAGCTCAAGGCCTATGAGCTTCAGGAAAAGGGGCTTGACACCGTTGAGGCCAACCTGAAACTGGGCTTTAAACCCGATCTCAGGGACTACGGAATAGGGGCGCAGGTGCTTGTCAGCCTGGGAGTGCGAAAGATGCGTCTCATTACGAACAACCCTAAAAAGATCGTGGGCCTGGAGGGCTACGGCCTTACCGTCGTCGAACGGGTCCCCATCCAGATGGAGCCGCATGAGAAAAACATTATCTACCTGCAGACCAAGAAGAAAAAACTGGGGCACATGCTGGACAACGTGTAGGGGGCCATTGCCGTCGGCCGCGCGCTCGCAGTCGCTTTTTTGAGCCATTTTGGGAAGCCGCCGTTGCCCGGCAAAATGCAAACCGGCCCGCTGTCCAAAACATGGTAGTGTCTCAGTTTGCTGCCGGGCTACGGCGGCAAACGTCCCGTCCCCCTCCTATGAATGGGGTATATCCGCTTGTTCCCAGAGCCCATTTACCTGCCTGCCCTATTCATTCGGGGGTGGCCGTTCCGGGCGTAACCCAAAAGATCCATTTAAACGTTTTGAAGAGCGATCACCCCGTTTTTTCCAGACGCGCCGTCTCTCGTCCGTCGGCCTTTCCCCTCTTTCACAGAACAGGCAGGTATGGGCTGCCCCTCATCACATAAGAGCGGGCGGATACAAACGCCCCCGGATAATATTGGCTGTCCCTTGAAGAAGGGAGCAGGCGGACGGATACGGCATCTTGACAGACCTTTGAATTAACCGAACTGTACCACTGCCCAAAACATTCCCGGCTTGTGCCTTCCCGTCAAATGTCGTAAAATAAGCCTCTGTTAAAATTAAGGGTGGACCGGGAGGTGGAAAAGGCCGTGAAGTACATCGAGGGAGAGCTGAAGGCCGAGGGCCTTAAATTCGCGGTAGTCGTGAGCCGCTTCAATGAATTCATCACGGGGAAACTGCTGGAAGGGGCAAGCGACGCCCTCCTGCGGCACGGCGCGTCTTCTGCCGATATAGACGTCGTGAGGGTCCCGGGCGCCTTCGAGATCCCGCTTGTTGCCAGGCGGGTCGCCGAAAAAGGCGGCTACGACGCGGTCATCTGCCTGGGCGCCGTCATCAGGGGGGCGACCCCTCATTTCGACTTGATAGCGGCGGAGGTCTCAAAGGGCATCGCCCATGCCATGCTTGAGACGGGAATGCCAATCGCCTTCGGCGTCATCACGGCGGACACGATAGAGCAGGCCGTCGAGCGCGCGGGCAGCAAAAGCGGCAACAAGGGCTGGGATGCCGCCCTCACCGCCATGGAGATGGCGAGACTCCTTAAAAAACTGCCGTAGTTTTTAACTTGCAATTCCCCGCGGCTTGCCGCGGGGCGATCTTGCGTTGTCAATGCCGGTTCATTTCAGTTTTCCGGTTATCATGGGTATTATCGATGGGAATGAAACGAAGAAAAGCCAGGGAATACGCCCTCCAGATGCTTTTTCAGCTCGACTTTAACGCCGAGGCGCCCGGCGAGAGTTTTTTTGCCTCTTTCTGGCAGCCTTTGGACGAGCCGGCTTCAGTCCGGGCGTTCGCCGAGCGTATTGTGCAAGGGGCCGTCCTGCACAAGGAGCAGATCGATTCCGTCATACGCAGGTACGCCGAACACTGGCTGCCGGAGCGCATGGCCATGGTCGACAGAAACATCCTGAGAGTCGCCGCCTATGAGCTTCTCTATGAAAAGGACACCCCGCCCGCCGTCGTCATAAACGAGGCCCTGGAGATAGCCAAGAAATTCTCCATGAAAGAGTCCTCGGCCTTCATAAACGGCATCCTCGACAAAATAGCAAAGTCGGCCGGGATTGCCTAGAATTGAGACATGGACTATGCCGTCATATCCGATGTCCACGGAAACATCGAGGCCCTTGACGCCGTGCTGGCGGACATTTCCGGACGCGGCGGAAAACCAAAAAGGAAAATCCTTTTCCTGGGCGATGCCGTGGGCTACGGGCCCGACCCCAATGCGTGCGTTGCCGCCATCCGCGGACAGGTCTTCCGGGGCGTTGCCGGCAACCACGACTGGGCAGTCCTGGGATTGACGGACATCACCTATTTCAATCCCCACGCCAGGGCGGCGATAACCTGGACGGACGAAATACTCACCGCCGAAAGCAGGGCCTTCCTTGAAGCCCTTCCCCTTGTGAAACGGATCGAGCGTGACGGCCTCTTCCTTGTGCACGGCAGCCCCTGCGAGCCCGAAGAGTGGCATTATCTTTTATACTTCTCCGAGGCCCGGCTGAATTTCGGGCATTTCAAGGAGGGTATATGCCTGATAGGCCACAGCCATCTGCCCTTTGTCATGGAGCAGACTCCCACGGGGGAGATAACCGCCTTGAGGGGGCAAAAGGATGGGCTGGAGGCGGTCAGGCTCAAGGCCGGCTGCCGCTACATCATAAACGCGGGCAGCGTAGGACAGCCCAGGGACGGGGACCCGCGCGCCTGCTATCTTCTTTTGAGCGATGAAGAGGCCCGGTTCGTCCGTATCCCCTACGATATCGGAGCCACACAGCGCAAGATGGTAGAGGCGGGCCTGCCCAGGCCGCTTGCCGACAGGCTTTCAAAAGGGTTATAGAATCAATTTCGAGACAAGTCAGAACCTGTCTCGAAATTGATGCCGAAGCGAAAAAGAGAAGAAATGGTGGCAGACAAGGAGAGAAGGGGAAATCGCCCGGAGGCGTAGCAGCGCTACGTTGAGGACGATTTTCCCTTATTGACGCAGTATGCCGCGATTTCAGCCTCTTGCAGCCGGAAGCGATTTCGAGACAGGTTCAAGGTCATATCAGGTCCTTCAGCCGCCCCATGTCCCTGATCAGTATGCCGCCGTCCTTTTCGGCTATGATGCCGGTTTTTTTAAGGCGGCTCATC
>JAJYGJ010000065.1 GCA_021790695.1 Nitrospirota bacterium
TTCCTTTTTGCGGGTATGGCTGAAATACGGATATAATAGAAAAGGCGTTTTTTTGAATCTAAATAAAATAGTTGGAAAAAGGACCCGGGCGAAAAAGTGAAGACAATTGTCGCCATCATAAGGACCGGTAGTCTTGAAGATATAGTGGCGGCCCTGGAGGATATCGGGATCAGGGGGATGACTATCGCCGATATAAAGGGCATAGGGGAGGGGGTCTCTTTATACCAGCCCTACACAATCCACAACAGGGTCGAGATCATTGTCCCGGATGAAAAAGTGGATGAGGCCGCCCGCGCCATTGTCCGGCACGGGAAGACGGGGTTCGCGGGGGACGGGATTATCGGGGTCTATCCCATGGATTACGCAATGAAGATACGCACTGGAGAAAAGGAAAAAGGCTGATGACAGGACAGCGGCGAATGTGGCTTTTTTCATGGTTTCAGTAAAAATCGGGGAACATTCGGGGGGGGGTAACATTGGGGAGAAAGGGCGGAGGCGGAAATTGATGCGGAAGTTGCCGGCTGTCATGCCGATTATCCTGGCGCTGCTGCTTTTATCTCTTGCCCCCTGCCTTGCGGCCAATCAAAATGCCCCCGCCCATCCCGGAAGATCCCGTCCGGAAAAATCCGGCCTCGAAGAATTGATCCGTGAGGCCCTGGGCAACAATCCCGGGCTGAAAGCGGCGGAGGAAAGGCTCGACGCATACAGCCAGATACCTTCCCAGGCGGAATCGTGGGACAACCCGAGGCTGGGAGTGGGCCTCCTGAACCTTCCCGACAATTCGTTCAGCTTCGAACAGGAACCGATGACGCAGAAACAGGTGACGGTGGCCCAGGAAATCCCCTTCCCGGGCAAGCTGCCCCTGAAAGGCCAAATAGCGGGGAAGGACGTGGATATAGCGGCGGAGGCGGTTGCGGAGAAAAAAAACGGTCTGATCATGCAGGTCAAGACGGTTTACTGGGACCTGCTCCTGGTAGAAAAAACGATAGCCGTCACCAGGGAGAACAGGGACCTGCTGAGGGATTTTGTCAAGACGGCGGAGAGCAGGTATGCGGTGGGCAAGGGTATCCAGCAGGACGTGCTTAAGGCCCAGGTGGAGCTTTCCAAGATGATCGACATGCTCATCCGGCAGCAACAGAGAAAGCAGGACCTGACAGCCAGGCTGAACACACTGCTTTACCGGCCCATTGACACGAAGGTCACGGAAATCGAGGGGCAGGACCTGGATCGGCTTCCGCTGCCCACCTTTGCCTTCGGCGCGGGGGAACTGGAAAAAATGGCGGCCGAAAACCGTCCTGTCCTCGCCGGGGCGAGACGGAGGATTGAAAAGTACCGGCTGGCGGTCAGACTGGCAAAAAAGGATTATTATCCCGATTTCGACGTGGCGGTCAGCTACGGCCAGCGCGAGGGAAGGCCGGATTTTGTCTCCGGCTCCGTCATGGTCGCCATCCCGCTCTGGCACAAAACGAAAGAGGACAGGAAGGTGGCCCAGGAGAGGGCCAACGTGATAATGGCCCGGGAGCAGTACGATTCCCTGGAAAACGATATCTTCTTCAGCCTTCAGGACGCCGTGCTTGAAATGCGGGAATATGCGGACCAGATCGACCTGTTCAAGACCGGCCTTTTGCCGCAGGCCAGGGCCGCGCTTCAATCGGCGATAGCGGGATACGGCGTGAATAAAGTGGATTTCGTGACGCTGATCGACAATCAGCTCACGTTATACGATTATGAAATCAAATACTACGGGTTACTGACGGACTACGAAAATACCATGGCCAGGATCGAGGCGGCCGTGGGAAAGAGACTGTTTTGATGAATGAAGGAAGAAGGATATGACCGCAAAAGAGAAAAAGATTGCCAAATGGACCTTCTGGGCGCTGGCGCTCCTGCTTGCCCTCTGGTGGCTTTTCTCGCCGGCCGGCGAGCAGAAGGCCCCGCAAGGGATGGGAGGAGTGAATGCGGAAGCCCCCGCCCGGGGCGGGACGAAAAGAAAGATCAAATACTGGGTGGCGCCGATGGACCCTTCGTACAGGAGTAACAAACCGGGAAAATCCCCGATGGGGATGGACCTGGTGCCCGTGTATGAGGATGAGGGGTCTTCCTCCGGGGGCGTGGTAAAGATAGACCCGGTCACCATCCAGGACATCGGGGTGAAGACGGCCAGGGTCACAAAGGGCCCCCTTACCGCCGAGATACGCACGGTGGGGCGCGTCACCTATAACGAGGAAAAGGTCGAGCACATCCATACCAGGGTCTCGGGGTGGGTGGAGCGGCTTTTTGTGGACACGACCGGGCAGGATGTGCATAAAGGGCAGAAACTCCTTACGATCTATTCCCCCGACCTGGTGGAAACCCAGCAGGAGTATCTTCAGGCACTCAGGTACGAAAAGGAGACCGCGGGCTCCGAGTTCAAGGATATCTCAGGCGGAGGAAAGGCGCTTATCGACGCGACGAGAACGAGGCTCCTTCTCATGGGCATACGCCCCGGCCAGATCGAGGCGCTGGAAAAACGCGGCAAGGTCAGAAATGCGATGGTCCTCTATTCCCCCATAGACGGCATCGTAATCGATAAGAAGGTGCTGGCCGGCATGAGAGTGACCCCCGGCAAGGAACTCTACGAGCTTGCCGGCCTTTCGGACGTCTGGATAATAGGCTCCATTTACGAATACGAGCTTCCTTTCGTGAAAACAGGGCAGGAGGCCCAGATAAGTCTTTCCTATGAGCCGGGCGTGGTGTACAAGGGGCGGATTTCGTTCATTTATCCCTATCTTTCGGCCGACACGAGGACGGCGCAGGTGCGGATAGACTTTCCAAACCCGGGGCTGAAACTAAAACCCGACATGTATGTGAATGTCTACATCAAAAGCAGGCTGTCAAAAGACGTGCTTCAGGTCCCGTCGGACGCGGTCATCCGGACCGGCACGCGCAATTACGTCATCGCCGCCCTTGGAGGAGGCAGGTTCCTGCCCAGGGAGGTTGAATTGGGCCCCGCGGGACAGGGTATGGTGGAGGTCAGGGCGGGGCTCAGTGAAGGCGAGACAATCGTGACGTCGGGGCAGTTCCTGATCGATTCCGAGAGCAATCTCAGGGAGGCCGTAACGAGGATGGAGGAGGCTGCTCCGGCTAACGGCAAGGCCATGAAGAGGATGAAGATGGGGGCCCCCGATCTCAAGCCGGGTGAAAACGCGAAACCGGCAGGTGAGAAAGAGACGCCTTCGGCAATAAGATAAGCCACTGATGCTCGAAAAACTCATAGACGCTTCGATCAGAAACAGGTTCCTCATCTTCATCGGCGCGGCATTCATCATCCTGGCGGGTCTTTACGCCCTTTCGCGGATGCCCCTTGACGCCATCCCGGACCTCTCCGACGTCCAGGTGATAGTCTATACGGCTTATCCCGGACAGGCCCCCCAGGTGGTTGAAGACCAGGTCACCTATCCCCTGACCACGGCCATGCTGGCGGTGCCCGGCAGCACGGTAGTCAGAGGATATTCTTTTTTCGGGTCCTCTTTCGTCTATGTCCTTTTCAAGGACGGCACGGACCTTTACTGGGCGCGAAGCCGCGTGCTCGAATACCTCAATTACATTTCCAAGCGTCTGCCCCCCGGCGTGCACCCCACGCTCGGGCCTGACGCCACGGGGGTGGGATGGATTTACGAGTATGCGCTCGTTGACAAGACGGGACGGCATGACCTGGCCCAGTTGAGGTCGATTGAGGACTGGTACCTCAGATACCAACTGGAATCGGTCGAGGGTGTCTCCGAAGTCGCCTCCGTGGGGGGGTACGTAAAACAGTACCAGGTCGAGATAGACCCCAATAAACTGGTCGCATACGGCATCCCGCTGTCGAAGGTGAAAAGCGCGATAGAGCGCTCCAACAATGACGTGGGCGGAAGCGTCCTGGAGATGTCCGGGACTGAATACATGGTGCGGGGGCTGGGCTACATAAAATCCGTGCAGGACATCGAAAACGTGCCTCTCGGCGTGGACAGATACGGGACCCCTGTCCTTGTCCGGGACGTGGCGGACGTGCACCTCGGGCCGGCGCCGAGGCGGGGGTTGGCGGAGCTGAACGGCCAGGGGGAAGTGGCCGGCGGGATTGTCATCATGCGCTCCGGTGAAAATGCCCTTGCCACGATAGAGCGGGTAAAAGCAAAACTTCAGAGCCTGAAGGCCGGGCTTCCCGCGGGGGTGGAGATCGTCCCGGTTTATGACCGCTCCGGTCTGATCGAGCGCGCCGTCCATACCCTGGACGAAAAACTCATCGAGGAGTCCATCGTGGTGGCCCTGGTCTGCATCCTGTTCCTGATGCACTTCAGGTCCGCTTTTGTGGCGATCCTTACCCTGCCCATGGGCATCCTCATGGCCTTTATCGTCATGAGGCTCCAGGGGCTGAGCGCCAATATCATGTCCCTGGGCGGCGTGGCCATCGCAATCGGCGCCATGATCGACGCCGCCATCGTCATGATAGAAAACGCCCACAAGCACCTTGAAAAAAGCGCGGGCGATGAGAACCACTGGGCGATTATCGCGTCAGCGGCAAAGCAGGTCGGTCCGGCGCTCTTTTTCTCGCTCCTGATCATCACCTGCTCGTTCCTGCCTATCTTTACGCTGCAGGCCCAGGAGGGAAGGCTCTTTAAGCCGCTGGCTTTTACCAAGACCTATTCGATGGCGGCCGCGGCCATTCTCTCGGTTACGCTTGTGCCTGTTTTGATGGGGTATTTCATCAGGACGACGCTGCTGCCGGGCATTTGGAGCCGGAGAAAGCAGATGGCCGTCTCCGCCGTTTCGGCGGCAGGGACAGGGGGCGTGGTCTGGCTTATCACCAGGCTTT
>JAJYGJ010000099.1 GCA_021790695.1 Nitrospirota bacterium
CGGGCCTCGAAATCCTGGCCGCGCTTGTCCTTCTGGACCGGGGCGAGCATGAAGGGAAGAAAAACGTGGAGGCCCAGGGCGTTCCGCTTTACAGCATCTTCCGCATGGAGGATTTTAATTAACCCCGCCCATCCCGCCCTTAAGGTATGGGGCTCCGCCCCATGCCCCGGGTAAAGGCAAAAGGACTAGCTGGAACAAGTCTCAAAATTATTTTGTAAAACGGATGCCAGGTTAATATTAATCCTCCCCCCGACCCTGGGATTCCCATAGGCGGGGGTCGAGGGCGTCCCTCAGGGCCTCGCCCACCAGGTTGTAACTGAGCACCGTTATCAGTATGGCCAGCCCTGGGTACAGGGAGAGCCACCATGCCGTCTCTATATTGTTCTTGCCCGAAGTAAGAATGTTGCCCCAGCTCGGGTTCGGGGGCTGAACGCCGATCCCCAGGAAGGAAAGGGACGCCTCTATCAGTATCGCGCCGCCGACCCCGAAGGTGGCGGCCACGAAGACGGGGGAAAGCGCGTTCGGCAGTATCTCCCGGAACATGAGCCTGAAACTACCTGCCCCAGCCGACTTCGCGGCGAGCACGAAATCGCGCTGCTTGAGCCCGAGAAATTCCGCCCTCACGAGCCTGGCCACATCCATCCATCCCGTCACCCCGATTACGGCCATTATCGTGAAGATGGAGGGCTGCAGGATGGCGATCACCGCGAGGATAAGGACGAAGGAGGGGAAGGCGAGCATCACATCGACGAAGCGCATGAGAAGGGTGTCCGCCATTCCCCCGTAAAACCCGGCGGCGGCTCCGACGACGATCCCTATCAGCACGGCTATCCCCATCGCGATGAAGCCCACGCTCATGGAAACCCGGCTGCCCCAGATCATCCTTGCGAGCACGTCCCTGCCCAGTTCGTCGGTGCCGAACGGATGCCGCCAACTGGGCGGAGAGAGGACGTGGTTTACATCTATCCGGGTGGGCGGGTAGGGCGATATGACCGGCGCCGCAACCGCCGTAAAAATGAGCGCCAGGATCACGGCCGCGCCGATCACGGCCAGCTTGTTTTTTTTGAACCTCCGCCAGACGATGCCCTTGAGGCTCATTTCGCGCCCCCGACCCGTATCCTCGGGTCAACGAGTCCGTAGGCGATGTCGGCAACCAGGTTGCCCGCCAGGGTAAGCACGGCGTATATGACCATTATGCCCATGATGGTCGGATAATCCCTGGACATCACGGACTGATAATAGAGCTGTCCCATCCCGGGAATTGAAAATATCGTCTCGAATATAACGCCGCCTCCGATCAGTCCGGGCACGGACAGCCCCAGGATGGTCACCACGGGAAGTAGGGCGTTTCTGAGGGCGTGCCTCCAGATGACCTGGCCTTCCGGCAGGCCCTTTGCCCTCGCCGTCCGGATATAATCCTGTCTTATGACCTCCAGCATGCTGGAGCGGCTGTAACGGGACAGCCCGGCGATGCCTCCGAAGGCCGAGACGAAAACCGGAAGGACAAGGTGACGCCCCCAGTCCGCGAGCCTTCCCCCAAGCCCCAGACCGGATATGTTTATGCTCTGGATCCCGGATATCGGAAGTATGCCCAGTTGCACGCCGAAGAGTATCATCAGTAGGAGCGCCAGCCAGAACGAAGGGGTCGAAAAGCCGACGAATACAAGGACGGTGCTTGCCTTGTCGAAAAGCGAGTAACGCTTCGTGGCCGATATGATCCCGACCGGCAGGGCCACGATGAGGATGAGCAGAAGCGAAAGGACGTTTATGGTCAGCGTCACCGGGACGCGACTGGCGATCTTTTCAAGTACGTCCTGGCCGTCGGTGAAGGATTTTCCGAAATCGAGTTTCACGAACCTGCCCAGCCAGAGGGCATATTGTTCCGGAAGCGGCTTGTCGAGGCCGTAGAGCCTCTCAAGATTTGCCCTGGCCTCAGCCGAGCTTTTAAGCGACATCGCCGTCTGGGCCTCCACCGGGCTGCCGGGGGCCAGATGTATGACGGCGAATGTTATTATCGTTATCCCCAGGAGTATGGGGACCATCTGGATCAGCCGCCTGCCTATGAAACCAAACATGTTTTTTTATTTTATCCTAGAACCTGTCTCAAAATCGCTTCGGAATCAATTTTGAGACAGGTTCTTTTTTGTTTTGTTACCGGGGGAAACCGACTTCCAGTATCTCCGGGATATGCGTAAAGACGAGAAAGGCCCTTGCGGGGACTCCGAAGATGCTGCGTGCCGCCTCCCTGTAAAGCTCCATCTGGAACCTGTATTTCTCCACCAGTTCCCCCAGTTCGCGCCGCCTTGCGGGAAAACTCTTGTAGTCGTAAACGAATGCGGCGCGGTCTTTTATGAGGAGCCTGTCGATGCGCCCCTTGTAAAGCGTTTTTCCTTTTTCATGCGCGAAGGGCAGTTCGCTGAATGCATCGGGCCTGGGCATCACGATCTCTTCCAGGATGCCTTTTTTCTCCATCGCGTCCATGTCGCCCATGAGCGTGTCCAGGAAGAAGCGCTGCCTGGCCCGGTCGAAGACGAAGTGAAACCCCTTCAGAATGGTCTCCGCGCGCTTCCGCACCCCATCGGGCCGCAGCCTGCCGCCGGAGATCTCCTCCAGCACCTGGTGCATGAGCCTGCCCATGAGGACCCAGTCCCTCCCGTGGGTCGTCTTTACGAGGATATCCTCGGTTACGTCCTTTGTCCTGGCCGCGGGTTCGTACTCGAAAGGCTCGGCATAGTCCGCGCCGCTAAAAAACCGTCTCCCCGCCGAAAATTCCGCTCCCGCCGTCTTTTCACATTTTTTTTCCAGCTCCGCTGCGCCGCAGATGCCAAACGGAAGCGTATCGGGGTCCGTTCGGCCTTCCTCATCCAGGATTCCGCCTCCGAAGGCCTCCACGAGATAATCGAGTCTTCCTTTGGATTTCCCCCGGGCCGGACGGAACCCGGAGAGGACCAGGCGGTCCATGGCCCTTGTGGCGGCGACGTAAAAAAGCCTTTTTTCCTCTTCCAGTTCCCTTGACCTGTTTTGTTCGAACGCGGGCAGCCTTTCCCTTTGGCCGCGGTCCGGCTCATACCTGAAGATGAAACCCTCCCCCTGCGACGGGATATCTTCCCCGGAAGCGGATTTTTCCCCGATTGCATTTTCTGCAATTTCATTTTTTTCTTCAATAATTTTTTCTTCAATAACAACAGGAGGGCTTTTGGGGGTGATGCTTTCATCGAGGCTGGGCAGGAAGACAACCGGGAACTGGAGCCCCTTGGCGGCATGCACGGTCATCAGCTTCACTACGTCCATACCCTCCGCGTTGACATTGGCCTTCGGGACCTCCGTCCTGCCCCTGTCCGAGAGGAGCCTGTCTCTTACCGCGAGCAGGTTTGCCCCCTCCGATTCCCAGGATTCGACCATGCGGATGAATTTCTTTACGTTTGCGTGCCTCGGCGGCTCCCAGAAATGCCGCCAGCCTTCCGTCTTTACCAGTAAAAGCTCGATCAGTCTTGAAACGGGAAGCCTCTTGCCGGAACTGATAAGCCCGTCCAGCATGGCCGCTATCTCCCGGCGTTTCCCGGAGCGGGAGGCGCGCAGGGCCGTTATGAGGGGGATATTCCTTCCCTTCGCGCAAAGCCTCGACAGGGCCTCGTAGCCCATCCCGAAAAGCGGCGAGCGAAGCAGGCAAAAGAGGCTGTAGTCGTCCTCCGGCCGCGCGATGAAGCACGCAAACTCCCTCAGCAGCGCCACTTCCGGCTCCTCATAAAAGCCCATGCCCTTCTGGACGAGGAATGGCACGCCGTCGCTCCGGAAGGCCCGCTCGAAGGCGGCCAGATGGGTCCTTTGCCGAAGTAGCACGGCCATGTCGCCGTATTCGCACGGCCGGCCGGCGGGTTTTTTGCCGTCGCAGAAGACGGTGAAGTTTTTACGCATACTCTTTATCAGTTTTGCCAGGGCAAAGGCCTCGACGGTCCGTTTGTCCCTTGTCCGGCCCCCCTCGGGCTCGGTAAGCAGCAGAAGCTCCACTTTGCCCTCACCCTCTCTTTTTGCCTCGAAGGGGGAATAATCCACCTGTCCGGGACCGCCCGGCATGAGCCTTCCGAAGAGCCGGTTCGTAAACTCCACGATGGCGGGAAGGCTGCGGTAATTATCCCTTGCCTGATGGAATTCATACTCCGCCCCGAGGAAGTCCCGGAGGCGCAGCCCCGCCTTCCTCATCACCGTCACGTCCGCGCCGCGAAAGAGGTAGATGGATTGCTTTTCGTCTCCCACAAGGAAGAAAGTGGGCACTACGCCGGAGTCTCTTTTTGCCCCGAGGCCTGCCCGCCATTCCTCGGTGAGCTTGTCCAGTATGCGCCACTGAAGGGCGCTGGTGTCCTGGAACTCGTCTACCAGGATATGGTCCGTGTATTCGTCGAAACTGTAGAGTATGTTTTGCCAGTGGGGGCTTTTCAGCAGGGCCCTGTATGCGAATATCTCGATGTCGCTGAAATCGATGAGGCTGGCCTCTTTCTTTTTTACCCTGTAGGCGGCAAGGCAGCGGATGAAAAGCTCCATGAACATTGTGTCGCGGCCCTGTCTCAGGTCCAGGGGCTCTTCCAGCATCAGCTCCGAGAGCGGCCTCATCCGGAAAAGCCCCGCGAGATGCTCCGGCAGGGCGTCCCAACCCCTTATGCCGCGCTCCTTCATGAGCGCGAAAAAGAGGCCCGGTTTCTCCTGTTCACCCTTCAGGATATCCATGATCGAATCGCGCACCAGAGCGGCCGAGACCGCCTCGTCGGCCACTTTCACCCCTGGATCAAGCCCCAGTTCCAGATGGAACCTCCTCAAGAGCCTGAG
>JAJYGJ010000140.1 GCA_021790695.1 Nitrospirota bacterium
TTCTTCCCCCGTACAGAAGAAATTGTTTGCCACGATTTCCTCTCTCTTTCGCTTCAGAATCAATTTTGAAACAGGTTCAAAAAATTAAAATAGCCTCAGGCTCTCCCTACCCTTCCCTTTTTTGAACTCGCCGGGGGTAAAGCCGGTCAATCTCTTGAACTGTTTTATGAAGCCGCCCAGGTCATTAAACCCCACCTCAACGGCCACCGTCGAAACGGAAAGGGAATCGTGGTTCAGCAGCGCCTTGGCCCTTTCCACCCTGAGGCGGGCAAGATAGCGCATTGGGGTGAAACCCGTATGCCGCTTGAAGGCGCGGCAGAGGTGGTACTTGCTTAAGCCCGCTTCCCGGGCGAGCACTGGGAGGCGGATATCGCCGGAAAAATTTCTCTCCATATGCCGGACGGCGCGAAGCAGATTCGGAGGAAGCCCAGCGCACCCCCCCGCCTCCCGGCCGGCAACCTCCATCCCTTGTCTGGCGGAAACCGGCAGAATATTGTCCCGGGGCAGGTTACAAAGCGCCTCTTTCAGCTCGTATAGATTTACCGGCTTCTTGAAGAAATCCCGCGCCCCGGAACGGAAGGCGTTCGCGATTATGGCCTCGGAGCTTATGCCGGTAAAAAAGATGACCGGTATTTCGGGCCGTCTCGCCTTCAGTGTCCGCAAAAGTCTCAGGCCCTTTTCGGCATTGAGGCCGCAATCGAGCAATACGGTTTCCACTGCCTGGCCGGCCGCGGATAGCAACTCCTTTAAAGTGCAGGTAACAATGCGGTGGCCGTCCTTTTTGAGCGGCCCTGCGATCTCCGGAAGGCCGGTTTCGGAGGCAACTAGCAGCGCCATCAGATCAAATGATACTCCGAAAAAGGGCAAAAGACCATAAGCCGGGGCAGGAATCAATTTTGAGATAGGTGTCAAAATAATCTAAAATAGATCGGAAATTTATTTTAAAATTCTTCCTAAGGAGGTTTTAGCCATGGGCAAAGACATAAAACGGATAGGAATCATCACAAGCGGCGGAGACTGCGGCGGCCTGAACGCCGTCATCAAGGGAGCCGGGCTTATGGCGCTCTCCCTGGGCATGGAAACGGTCATCATACCCAACGGGTACGCCGGTCTTTACAACCTGGCCTCGATGGAAAGCCTTGTGACCCTGACGCCCGCCAGGCTCGCGTCCATAAAACCCCAGCTTGCGGGTTCCGAGGCGGGCCATTCGAGGGTGAAGATCAAAAAGATCGACGACCCGGAAAAGTACGAACGCATAAAAAACGGGCTCGGGAAATTCGGCATAGACGCCCTTGTGATAAGCGGCGGCGACGACACGGGCAGCGTGATCGTGGACCTGATGGAAAAAGGCATCACGTCATGCGTCCATGTGCCAAAGACGATGGACCTGGACCTTCAGAGCTACAGCGTGGGGGGCGATTCCGCGGTGAACCGGATAGCCTGCTTCATGCGGGACCTGCAAACAACAGGGATGAGCCACAACAGGGTAATAGTCATGGAGGTCTTCGGACGCTACGCGGGTCATACGGCATTCAGGGGCGGCATCGCCGGGGAGGCCGATTGCATCCTCATCCCCGAGATCCCCGTCGATTTCGATATCGTGTACAAACACATGAAGAAAAACTTTACCGAACGCGTTCTCCGAAGCGACGTAAAGGCCGGCACCTATGGCATTGTGGTGGCGGAGGGCATAACGGATGCCGCGGGACAGGTGATATCCGACAAGTCCGCCGGCGTTGACGCCTTCGGCCATGTAAAGCTGGCCGGGGCCGGCAAATACGTCAGGAAAAAACTCGAGGAACGCATGAAAAACGACCCCGATATCGCCGGGTTCATGAAAAACTCTCATATGTTCACCCCGGGGGTCTACCTGCTTCCGGAGATAAGAGAAGTCACCCCCGGCCATCTGGTCCGCTCCGGGCGAAGTTCCGCCTTCGACGTGAACTTTGGAATGCGCGCGGGGGCCGCGGCCGTACGGCTCGTCAAAGACGGCATCACCGGCGTCACCGTCGTTGAAGTGAAAGGAAACCGCATAGAATACATACCCACCGCCGAGGCGATAAAACAGAAAAAGGTGGACCTGGAAGAACTGCCGCTCTACGAAAGCATCGGACTTTGCTTCGGCCGCGAGCCGATGCCCTTCAAACCAGAAGCCGTCAAAAGGCAGTTGCCGATAGACAGGCACATGTAAGGCATTTTATTGACCCACTCGCCCGCCCTTTTTTAGGGTATGGGGGCGCTAGCCCCCATACCCCCTCCAGACGCCGAAATTAACAAAACGGGTGTGCGTGTGCACGGGCTGTAATTATTTTAAAATCAACCTTTTCTTATGCAAAACTTCAAGTAATTTATCAACTTCGTAGGTATTTATCACGTTACGCGGCTCAAGCCAGGCCCGGCGGGCGATGGCAACGCCGTAGGACATATAATCGAAGTGGTCCGTAATATGGGCGTCGGTGTTTATCACAATAGGGATGCCCAGGTCCTTTGCCCTTCTGGCCATGATATCGTTTAAATCGAGCCTGCCAGGAAAGGCGTTTATCTCGATGGCTGTCGCGGTTATGGCCGCGACCCGGAGGACCTCATCCATGTCCACCTGGTATGCGTCCCTTTCCCCCAGGAGGCGTCCGGTCGGATGCGAAATCGTCGTCACGAATGGGTTTTTCATCGCGGCGACTATCCGCCCCGTTATCTTCGCGGACGGCTGTCTGAAGCCGGAATGGACCGAGGCGTTCACGATATCCAGTCTCGAAAGGACGTCATCCGGCAGGTCAAGCGTATTGTCGCTTCTGATGTCCACCTCCACGCCCTTTAGTATCCTGAAGCCGTCAAGCGTCTCATTAAGCCTGTCGATCTCATCCATCTGCTTAACTATGCGCTCCGCGCTCAGGCCGCGCGCAATGCCAAGCCCCTTTGAGTGGTCGGTGACGGCTATATAGGCCCATCCGCGGGCGATCGCCGCATTGGCCAGCTCAAGGGCGGTGTTATGCCCGTCGGAGAGCTTCGTATGGGTGTGGAGGTCGCCCTTTATATCATTCATCTCTATCAGTTCGGGCAGTTTGCCTTCAAGCGCGGCCGCGATCTCGCCGGAGTCCTCCCTCAGTTCCGGCGCGATGAACGGAAGGCCCAGGATGCGGTAGACGTCCTCTTCGTTTTCGCCCCCTATTTTTTTCCCTTTTTTGTCGAATATCCCGTACTCGTTTATCTTGAGACCCTTTTTTACCCCCATCTCCCGAAGCCTGATGTTGTGCTCCTTGCTCCCCGTAAAATAACAGAGCGCCGCCCCGAAGGAGCTCTCTTCCACCACTCTTAAATCGGATTGGACGCCCTCGGCCAGTATGACCGTGGATTTTGTCTCGCCCCTGGCCAGCACCTGTCCGACCTGCGGAAGATGGACAAACACGTCCATCACCGCCCCTGGATTGCCCGAGGTGGCCAGGATATCGATGTCCCCGATAGTCTCTTTCCACCGCCTGAGGCTCCCGCAGATGGATATCCGTTTCACGGGGGCCTTTTCCCGAAGGCGGGCAAGTATTTCCCGGGCTATCGGCAGGACCCTGCCCAGCGGCCTTCTGCCGGTCCCCCGTTTGATAAGCTCAATGCCGCGCAGGATGTTTAGCTCGGTCTTTTCCTTTATCTTGGGTACCGAGGCCTTCAGCCGGTGGCCGCCAGCCAGCCTTTCAAGCTCGTCCAAGCTTTTGACCGGAAACTTTTCATAGATTGCCCTGGCCGTCTTCGGACCGAGCCCGGGTATGCCGAGCAGGAGGGAGAGCCCTGCCGGGGACTTGCGCTTCGCGGCTTCGTACGCCCGGCAGGTGCCCGTCTCCGCGATCTCCATGAGTTTTAAGGCCAGGTCCTCGCCGATGCCCGGTATTTTTTTAAGTTCCTCCTTCGTCATCCCGGCTATGTCCCTTGGAAAGCCCTCTATGACCATCGCGGCCCTCCTGTAGGCCCGCACCCGGAAAGGGTTTTGCTTTTCATCCAGTTCGAGCAGGCCGGCAAGCTCCGAGAAAATCCGGGCGGCCTCGCTGTTTTTCATCTCCTGCTCCCGCCCCTGAGCAGGCCGTCCAGATAGAGGGCGTTTTGAGGCGCATAGCCCTCCTGGTCGTTGTTGAAATAGATGAAGACCTCCTTGCCGAATTTCCCGTACCGCCGGATGCGTCTTGCGTCCTCCTGCAGCTCCCCGTCCGAATAGGACCCGCCGTAGGTCCCGCCGCGCCCGTGTCTCCGGACGTACACGAAATCGGCCGTCCGGGGAAGTTCCCCGAGGAAGTCCGGCCAGTCCGCCATGCAAAGGGCATGGCCGGAGTCGGCAAGCATTTTCAAGATGCCGTCATCGCGCACCCATGTCTCATTCCTGAACTCGAATGCGCTTCTGGTCTTGTGGCGGCCAAGCTCCCGGAGAAAAACCCGGAACCTCGCGGGGTCCGCCTTGAAAGAAGGCGGCAGTTGCCAGAGGACGACCGCCATTTTCTCACCCAGGGGTTTCACATTTTCAAAGAACCTGTCGAGGGGCCCGGCGGGGTCTTTAAGCCTCTTTACGTGCGTTATGAAACGGCTTCCCTTGACTGAGATGAGGAAATGGGCGGGGGTCTTTTCATACCATCCGCGGAAGGTGGAGACGCGGGGAAGCCGGTAAAAAGTCACGTTCAGCTCCACGGTATGGAATTTGGCGGCGTAGTATTCGAGCCAGTTTTTTTTTGCAAGCCCTTCCGGGCAACAAACGCCCCTCCAGTGGTCATAGGAAAAACCGCTGCAGCCGACGTGCACGCCGGGGGATTC
>JAJYGJ010000108.1 GCA_021790695.1 Nitrospirota bacterium
GCTTCAACTTAGGGGAATCGCCGAAAGTCCTGTTATACGGAAACCTTGTTCGTCGGTAAGCCACACGTCATTTCATCATGTAATCGACCGTAATCGGCCCTTGACAGACTGGGCCTTTGCCGCCCGTTTAACAAGATATATTCACCCAGGTTTTTGGGGTAGGTCCATCGCCCTCTGAATTACGCTTCGACAATCTAAATTTGTCAGTATTTTATTTAATTAATAATTTACACCTCTTTTAGAAAATTTTGAAGGAAAGGTTTTAGGGCTAGAATCTTAGCCTCAAAAGCAGCCTATGTACCGCAAGGAGCAGAAGGGGGAAAGTAAAACCGGACCTTAATTAATGAACGTGCCCATTTTTAAAGAGAAACCCTGCCATCACGGGACGGTACAGCGCGGAACGCGTCCTCGGCTGCTAAAGTGCGGAATGGCAACTCCCTATCGGGCCGCGGAACCCGATAGGGAGAGCGGCCGGATGGGCGGCTACGGCGACGACTGGGTCCTTTTAAGCACTTCCTTGTTGTAGGCAGCTATCACGTCCCGCCTGCTCACCATGGCGATCACCTTTTTGGTATTTTCCCTGGTCACCACCGGTATCTCATCTATGTCTTTCAGGGAAAACCGCTCCGCGGCGGCGTTCAGGTTTTCGTCGGGATAGAGCACTATCACTTCTTCCGTCGCCAACTGGCCGGCCCGGACTATTCCCTTTACATCTTCCTCCAGGAGCACCGGCCTTACGTCCTGAAAAGAGATAATGCCTTTCATGAGCCCTCCGGAGTCGACGACGGGGATGTAGAATTTCTCTTTCCTGATCATCTCGGTGACGATCTTGTCAAGGGTGGTGTCTTCCCTGGCCGTTATGAAATCCCTCCTCATGATATCCCTTACCTTTATGCTGCTCATAATGGCCACTTCCCTGCCCATGTGTATCTTTATTCCCTTTCTCGATATTTCGACCGTATCGATGGAGTCCGGATACGCCCTTTTGGCCACGAGGGTGCCTATGATGGCCGAGAACATGAGGGGGACTATGATCTTGTAATTGCCGGTCATCTCGAAAAGAAGGAAAATACCGGTAAGGGGCGCGTGGGTGGCGGCGGCCAGGAAAGCGCCTATCCCCACGGTGGCGTACGCCCCGGGAGAGGCGGTGAAGCCGGGAAAAATCCAGTGGACAATGTAGCCGTAGGCGTCCCCGGCCATGGCGCCTATGAAAAGCGAGGGGGCGAAGACTCCGCCCGAGCCGCCCGAGCCGATGGTTACGGAGGTGGCCAGCAGCTTGAAAAAGACAAGCAGGAGGATGATGGGGAAGATTATTTTGCCTGTCAAGGCCTGGTCTATGAAGTTATAGCCGTTGCCCATTATCTGCGGCAGGAATATCGCGAAGGACCCGATTATGAAGGCCCCCAGCACGGGCTTGAGCTGCGGGTTCAGCTTGAGTTTTTCGAATTCGTCCTTGATGCCGTGAAAGACCCTGATATACAGCACGGCCAGAAAGCCGGTCAGGACCCCGAAGATCATATAAAGCGGTATCTCCGCCGTGCTCCTCAACTGGTATTCCGGCACGCTGAAGGCCGGACTGGAGCCGTAAAACGCCCTCGACACGACCGTGGCCATCCCCGATGATATGATGATTGCGGCAAAGGAGGAAAGCTCATAATTTCCAAGAAGCACTATCTCCACCGCGAACATCACCCCCGCGATGGGGGCGTTGAAGGTGGCCGCTATCGCCCCCGCGGAGCCCGCGGCTATCAGAAGCTTCATCCTGCTTCCGGAGGCCCTGAAGAGCTGTCCCGTCCCCGAGCCGATGGTGCCGCCGATGATGGCTATGGGGCCCTCGACGCCCGCGGAGCCCCCGGTGCCTATGGTGAGGGCGGCGGCAAGGGTTTTGATAAAGATGTTCCTTATCTTGATAACGCCCCCCCTGATGTTTACCAGTTCTATGAATTTCGGGAAGCCGTAGCCGTTTACATCGCCGGGAAAGGCCAGGGACAGCGGGATCAGAAGAAGCGCTCCGGCCATCGGCAAGAGGGGCAGCAAGACCTTGAATATCCCGCCCCTGCCCAATGCCAGGAGGTTTGCGACATCTATGAAAAAAAGCTGGTGAACGAAGTTCAAAACGGTGTGGAAAAAGACGTTGGCGAACCCGGCGGCGACCCCCGTCAGGACGGACAGGATAATCAGGGCCGTGTGCTCCGGCACATGGAATTTTTTAAGCACGGAAACCAGTTCCCCAAGCCCGCTGGTTTCCCGGCCCGGAACCCTAATAACGTTCTTCATCGAAAAAAGGGGGGCGCTTTATGGTTCATTCTCATATATTTGAGCATTTTGACTGATTATACAAATTATAAGCCGGAGATTCTCAAAAATGTTTGCATTGAGGGCTTCTGTTGACCTTACAGTTGCACAAATTGGGGCTTCGAAAGCATTTCAAAATATTGTTGGCGGTCAGTTTAAAGACTGTTTCCGGAGGCGAACATGAATTCACTGTAAGTGGACTTCTTGCCGTCATTCCGGAGGTGGTAATCCGGAATCCGGCGACTTTAAAGACAACGTCACTGGATACCGGCTTTCAGTTTACCCCGTACCGCGATGCGGGGCCGGTATGACGGACTTTAATGCAACGTTAAAGTTGACTTAAATACTGTTTTGTTTATAATGGAGCTAATCTATAGTGGACTCCAGAAACCTTAATCTCATTAAACCGCTTGGACCGTTTAAATTTGCGATCATCTCGGCACTGCTCGGCATTCTTACGGGCTTCGGCGCCGTCGTCTTTCGCGGCCTGATCGCGCTTGTCCATAACCTTGTTTTCCTGGGGAAGTTCTCTTTTATCTACGATGCGACCCTGCATACGCATGCGAGCCCGTGGGGGCCTTTCATAATACTCGGGCCGGTGATCGGGGGGGCCGTGGTGGTGTTCCTGGTTCAGAAATACGCCCCTGAAGCCAAGGGCCACGGCGTCCCGGAGGTGATAGACGCCATTTACTATTACAGGGGCGTCATAAGGCCGATTGTGGCCGGCATCAAGGCGGCCGCCTCTTCGATTTCAATAGGGTCGGGAGGCTCCGTGGGAAGAGAGGGCCCGATCGTCCAGATCGGCTCCTCGGTGGGCTCGACAATGGGACAGCTCATGAACCTGCCTTTATGGCAGCGCATGACCCTCATCGCGGCGGGGACGGGCGGCGGCATCGCCGCCACTTTCAATACTCCCATAGGAGGCATATTCTTCGCGTTCGAGCTCATGATGCAGGAATTCAGCATCAGGACGCTCGTGCCCGTCGCGATCTCAACGGTCATAGCCACCTATATCGGACAACTGTTCTTCGGCCCGCACCCCGCGTTTGTGATCCCCGGCTTCGAAACCCCCTATTTCCATATTGAAAATCCGGTCGTGCTCGTGGCCTACGGCGGGCTCGGCGCCGTTGTCGGCGTCGCATCGGCGCTGTTCATAAAATCGATTTACGCCTTCGAGGATTTTTTCGATAAAAAAGTAAGCAGGATTTACCTTGTCCGCCACCTTACGGGCATGTTTATCGTGGGAGTGATGTTTTACCTCCTTATGAAAACCCGGGGCCACTACTTTACCGAGGGCGTCGGCTACGCCACCATACAGGACATCCTGACGGGCTCCCTCACCGGGATGCTTTTTCTCTCCGCCCTCTTCTGCCTCAAACTGATCGCCACGTCGCTGACGCTCGGTTCCGGGGCCTCGGGCGGCATATTCTCCCCCGCCCTTTTCATGGGGGCAACGCTCGGCGGCGCCTACGGGTTCGTGCTGCACAGCCTGTTTCCGGGGCTCGGCATAAACCCCGCCGCCTTCGCGGTCGTCGGAATGGCGGGGATGGCCGGAGGGGTGACGGGGGCGGCAATTGCCGCGATAGTGATGATCTTCGAGATGACCCTCAATTACAACGTCATGCTGCCGATGGTCATAACGGTCACAATCAGCTACGGCGTCAGGAAGGTCTTTTCAAAAGAGAGCATTTATACGATGAAGCTCGCAAGGAGGAAGCACTTCGTGGTCGATGTCCTCCAGCGGGACATGCAGGACTTGAAAACGGCGGGCGAGATAATGGAGACGCATTTAACCCCCGTGGACGCCGATATGACGGTGGGCGCCTTCCTGGAAGGATTGCCGAAACAGCCGTTTGCGACCCATTACGTTGTCATATCCGGCGGCGCGGTGGCCGGCATTATCGGAAGATATGAGGCGTTTGAGAAGGCCGCGCAGGACAAGACGGCAAAGGTGGCCGATATGGCCCAAATAAACTACGCAACCGTCACGGAGGACCTCAGTTTTTTGGATATCATGGCTAAACTGCATGAAAAAAGGGCCTCGATCGCCCTTGTCATCGAGAAAGAGGGCGACAATTCGGCCGGCAATGTAAAGGGCATCATTACCCCGGAAGAGATCGGCAAGGCAAGGATCGAATCGCTCGAACTGCTTTCGGACTAGAACCTATCTCAAAATCGTTTTTTTTCCGGCTGTCCCGCCCTGGCGGGACTGGAATCGCGGTTCCAGGCATCATTCTCCCTCGATGATTTTCACTTTCATCTCCACACGCTCCTTCGGGTTATCGGCCGAGTCCCTGGGCAGGTTTACAATCTTGTCCACCACGTCCATGCCGGACACCACCTCCCCGAAGACCGTGTACTGGTTATCGAGAAAGGGCACGTCGGCAACGGTTATGAAGAACTGCGAGCCCGCGCTGTCGGGATTGCCGGACCGCGCCATGGAGAGTGTCCCCCGCTTATGGGGTTTTGAGTTGAACTCGGCC